>CAYHQC010000074.1:0-4799 GCA_964358845.1 uncultured Gammaproteobacteria bacterium
TTGTTTCCCCTGTAAATAGTTATTCATTATCAATCCCGACTCTTGAGCTTTTAAACGCGACGGTAGTCATATCTGGCGATGATCTTTCCAAAAGTCTCATTCATTATGGAGGCACGTCGCTTCCTGGAGAGTACGGCAACGCAGTTATTTTCGGACACTCAACATTGCCTCAATTTTTTAAGGGGACAAAAGAATATAAGTCAATTTTTTCAACACTTCCATTGATAAAAATCGGGGACGATGTCATCATTACGTTTGATGGCATATCGTATACGTATCGTGTATTTGATAAGGTTGTAGTCGACCCAAATGATCTCTCACCCTTGGAACAGCATTTTGATGATTCATATATAACAATTGTCACCTGTGTGCCGCCCGGAACGTATCTTTATCGATTAAATGTGAAAGCCAAGTTGGTACGAATATGAAAAAACACGATCAGCAGTTTGCCATCGATGCGATTAAAAAAAAATTAGTCGGGAAGCGTCTTAAATACGATGAGATTTTTTCTATCATGGACGAAATAGCTCGAGAAAAATTAAGTCCCGTATTGACCACCTATTTTGCGGCCGCTGGATTTGTTACAGGGTTTTCTGACGAGGAATTATATTTCCTCACGAAAGCCATGATTGAAACAGGGCCAAAATTAAAATTTAAGGGTATTGTGGCTGATAAACATTCGGCAGGAGGAGTAGCTGGAACGCGTACGACGATGATAATCGTACCGATTATAGCGGCTGCCGGATTTACTATTCCAAAGACATCATCTCGCGCGATCACGTCTCCGTCCGGGACCGCAGACACGATGGAGGTCGTATCTCCTGTAACGTTTACAATTCCACAAATACAACATATCGTCGAAAAGACCGGCGGGTGTATCGTGTGGGGCGGGCACATGGGCTTAGCACCTGCTGATGATATCCTCATTCAAGTTGAACGCCCTTTAGCATTTGAGTCATACGATAAAATAATTGTTTCTGTGATGGCAAAAAAGGTGGCGTCGGGAGCTAATCACATTATCATCGATTTACCTGTCGGTCCAACGATGAAAATACAACATTTCAAAGATGCTGAGATGATAGCAAAGAAATTTGAGATGCTTGCGAAACAATTTAAGGTAAAAATGATTTTTGATATAAATGAAGCACGGCAGAATGCCGGCCGCGGGATAGGACCGGTATTGGAAGCGCGGGATGTGTTTCAAGTATTAGAGCAATTGCCGGAGCGACCGTTGGCCCTGGAATCAAAAGCACTGCGTTTAGCAGGTAAGTTACTCACCCTGTGTTACAGCGATATGAAAGGAAAAAATAATATTGATGGAGAAGAGGTGGCGAAAGAAATACTTACCTCGGGCAAAGCGCTTACAAAAATGCGCGAGATCATAAAAGCGCAAGGAGGGCATCCTGACGTAACTAGCAGCAAACTTTTACCAGCGAAAGAAAAATATGAGATAAAGGCAGCGAAAAAAGGAATGATCAGTTCGATGAATAATCGCGAAATATCAGTAATTTGTAAAGTGCTTGGATGTCCAATAGACAAGCGTGCGGGGATGTTTTTAAACCGGAAACTTGAGGAAAAAGTCGACAAAGGTGATATACTAGCGACACTCTATAGTTCGGACAAATATCAGTTAAAAGAAGCTATAGAAACGTTGAAGGTGATGCCTGTGTATTCAGTAGAGTAATAAAAAATATGTTTAAAAATGTTTTAGCACCAGTGCAGGCGTGGCTACTTTCACAAGGCAAATGTGTCGGGTGCGGGAAAGCATTGCCGGTCAAAGAAGGCACTGGGCTTGTACGTGCAGATTGTCTTTGCGGGAGAATTTATTTTTTTGATCCGGCGGCTAAAAAATATCGCCGGGCATTGTCACATGAAGTCAAGTAATACAATGGGACTGCGAGCAGGAACGTTTCTTTTTGTTATAGCAGTTGTTGTCGTATCAGGAATTCTGTGGTGGAATGATGGCGTTGGAGCGGTAGATGCTCTCGACAAAACGTCAGTTGAATTTTCTGTAAAATCTGGCGATGGCGTGAGGGTTATTGCGACGAATTTATCCGACAAAAATCTTATCCGAAGCGCTACTGCATTTTTTATAGTAGTAAAGCTGTTGGGACTTGAGACTAATCTGCAAGCCGGAGAGTTTCGTCTCAATCGGTCAATGAACGCAAGAGTTATAGCAGAAGAACTGACGCATGGTATAGCCGATAGTTGGATTACAACCTTAGAGGGGTGGCGCGTAGAAGAAGTGGCCGTAAAAATAGCTAAAGATCTCGAAATTCCTGAGTCAGAATTTCTCAAAGTTGCCAAAGAAGGATACATGTTTCCTGATACCTACATGATACCAAAAGATGCGACAGTCGGGGCGATTGTAAAAGTATTTACCGATACGTTTGATGAAAAAGTAACGGAGACGATGCGCTTAGAAGCTAAAAAAAACGACGTCACTTTTGAAGAAGCGGTGATATTGGCGTCGATAGTGGAGAGAGAAGGAAGGACTGATGAAGATAGGCCAATTATTGCCGGCATTCTTCTTAATCGATTAAAAGATGATTGGCCGCTTCAAGCGGATGCGACACTTCAGTATGCTCTGGGTTATCATACCAAAGAAAAATCGTGGTGGAGAAAAGAACTTTTTAACGAGGACAAAGAAGTACAGTCTCCCTACAATACGTATATCAATAAAGGTTTGCCGCCGGCACCAATTTGTAATCCCGGGCTATCGGCGATTAACGCAGTCTTGTATCCTAACAAAACAAGTTATATGTACTATATTCATGACCTAAAGGGAGTAGCTCACTATGCAAAGACATTGGAAGAACACAACGCCAATGTTTCGAAATATCTTCTCGTTCAATGAAATTATTTATTCTGACAGTTCTCCTCTCTCTCGGAGTACTTGTGGTTTCACCGGTTGTTTTTGCGACTTCTTCGTCAAAGACAACTGTTCAAGTTTCGGTAAATGGGAAAACTGTCGTAAACACAAGTGATGGTAGTGGGGATAATATTTCAACTGAGATAATTCGATCGTATGACACTGATGTTGTCGTTAGTAAAGATGGATCCATCTCATTTACAGAGCGTATTGTATATGAGTTTAAAGACGCGCGTCATGGGATTTATCGGTACATTCCATATGTAAAGATCACTGATGAAGGAAAACGGTTAAAGTTGACTTTTGAAAATATTTCTGTCACAGACGAAAAAAACAATGCGTACATGTTTACTACGTCCTATGTGGATGATGATCTTGTATTAAAAATTGGTGATCCCAATCAAACGATAACAGGGCAACATGTGTATGTGATTTCATATGATGTTAAAGGAGCACTTACGTATTTTCCAACACACGATGAGCTGTATTGGAATACTGTAGGGACACAATGGAAAATTCCATCTCTTAAGGCTACAGCTACCGTCACATTGCCGCAAGAATTTCTTGGCAAAGACATACAGTCACGTTGCTTTGTGGGAAGCGAAGGGTCAACTACGAAATTTTGTGCGGCGACCACGAAAAATTCCATCATTACGTTTGCTTCTACTAGGCCGCTTGGGCCATATGAAGCGATGACAATCGCTGTAGGATTTCCGAAAGGAATAGTTGCTCAGGTACATCCTGTTGAAATAGTTCCATTTTTTGATACGAAGGAAGGAAAAATTGTACTGATTGGTTTACTCGTTTTCGCTCTTTTTTGGTATGGGGTATTGCCGTTTATCGTTGTATGGAAATGGTGGACAAATGGTCGGGATCCAAGGCCAATTATTGGACAAGCGGTCGCATGGTATTCTCCTCCGAAAACAAAAAAGGGGAGAGAATCAACACCCGCTGAGACAGGAACGCTTATCGATGAAAGGGTAGATTTGAAGGATATTTATGGGTCTCTTATTGATCTAGCCAGACGCGGACACTTTAGGATAATAGAAACAAAAAAGAATACGTTTGATTTAGAGAGAACAAACGGGGGGTTGAGTGAAGAGCTGCAACCTTTTGAGACAAAACTTTTGCTTATAGTATTTAGTTTGAAAAATCGCGTCACTTTAAGTGACGTAAAGCTTTACGATAATCTTTCAGAATTACACTCGATGATCTACGATGGCTTAGTGGAAGATGGATTTTTCCCTGTTAATCCGCAAACGATTCGAAATAAATATATCGCGTTAATGGTTCTTTCTTTTATTACAATGAATCCAATTCTTTTTATCACTGCTTGGATTTTTGGGATGAATATGCCTAAAAAGACGCTTTTTGGTTCAGAGCAATCCGCAAGAGCAAGAGCATTGAAAAATTTTCTCAAAAGTCAAGACAAGCATTTAGCATTTCAAGCGAAAGAAAAGTTTATGTTCGAGAAATTATTGCCGTACGCTATCGCGTTTGGGGTAGAAGTGCTCTGGGCGAAGAGATTTAAAGATTTAACGTTGACTCAACCAGACTGGTATGTATCGACTACTGGGCGACAATTTTCAGCGGTAGTTCTCGCAAACAGTTTGCATACAGGATACGGTGTGTCATTTGCATCGTCTGTTTCATATAAATCAAGTAATGGATATCGTTCAGGATTTAGTAGTAGCGGAGGATTTTCTGGAGGCGGAGGAGGAGGGGGAGGCGGGGGTAGTTGGTGATGTGGCAATATGTGGAAAATGATTGGTATAGTAGTCATTGTCGTATTCGTTTTGTTGAATGCACGTTCCTATCGGCAACCGGCTGGGGAACTCATATCTCCTGTTTCAGAACGTGTTACAACTGTTCTGATATACCCCTCTTCCACAGGTCTGCAATTAACCTGATTTGACTTTACGACCTG
>CAYHQC010000075.1:0-4664 GCA_964358845.1 uncultured Gammaproteobacteria bacterium
TAGCAGAAGCTATGGCTTAGATACCCCGATGGCTCTGCCTCGGGGTGTGTCATTGGTATAGGTCTTTTGTTTGCCATATAATTTATCTTCTTTTAAATATTTTAATTTCTTCTTTGACAGGAAACCAGATGGTTTTGTTTTCAATAACTCTTGTCTCCCAGCGAACATGTGGCTTCCTTTTTTCTTGTTGTGTTTCTTTCATAGTATGTATCTTATTTCTATAGTATCCGCCAGAGGCGGATCTGTGATAGTAAGCTTCTTCGCCGTCGGCGAATCAGCAACTATCACATAAAAAAACCCCGCTTGGTGCGGGGCTCATGTGGTCTTTATTTTTTGTTTTATGCAGACACCACACAAACCTCGCCTCTTCGGAGGATAATGAGGTTAATTATGTGGACGCACTGCATGTTTTTCATGAACTCTATTTATACCTTATTTTAGTTTTTCCTGTCAACCACTAAAAAATTACCTAAAACTTGATGTTTGATATTTGCATTAATTAAAAAATCAAACTACACTAAAAATATGAGTCAAAAAGAATATTTTCAGGTGGTCTACGATGGGGAAGCTCTCCAACATAATGAGATGGATGTGCGCGATTTAGCCCCTGCTTTATTAGCAATAAGTGACGTTTTGGATGAGGCAAACAAGGTAACGTACGGAGATAAAACAAAAGTGCAGGTTAATGTAAAAGGCACATTTAAAAGTGGCTCTTTTGGCTTTGATTTAGCTGTAATTCAGGGTGGAATTGATGGTTTGACAACGCTTTTTAACTCTAGTCAAGCTAACGCAGCATCCAATTTACTGCAGCTGCTTGGATTTATAGTGCCTAGTGGTGGATTGATTGGTTTTCTTCTTTGGCTTAGGAATCGCAAGATAAAGAATATAGAAAATGTAAATGAGAATAAAACAATCGTTCAAGTAGAAGATGAAGAAAAATATGAATCTAATCCAAGAGTGATAGCGCTTTTTTCAAATGTAAAAATTAGAACATCCATACAAAAAGTAATTACTGAGCCCTTAACAAAAGAGGGAATAAGTAGCTTTGTAATAAGAAAAGACAATGAGGAAATGATTGTTAAAAAAGAGGAAAAAGATTTTTTCAAATTGTCTGAAATACCAGATGAGTTACTCCAAGATCAAGAGCGAGAAGTGTTTTTAACCGTTACGACCATTTCATTTACAGAGGGGCACAAGTGGAGATTCAGTGATGGTAATGTTGAATTTTATGCGACAATTAGTGATGGCGATTTTGTTAATAAGGTTCAACAAAATAAAGATGGTTTTTTTAAAGATGATTTATTTAAGGTTATGTTGCGTGAAAAACAATGGATTTCAGATACGGGGATAAAATCGGATTACGAAATTATTAAAGTTCTTGAACATAGATCAGGAGCAAAGCAGATAAAGCTTCCTTTTGGAGATAACGAAAAAATATAACCTCAGTCGCTTGGTTCAATAGCGTTTATTCGTGCTTCTTTACCAGTAAACCCACAAAGCAGTACACTAGAGACTATGAGAATACTTGCATTAGAAACATCAAAGTTGGTTGGTAAGGAAGTTATCTTACAAGGCTGGGTGAACGGCCGTCGTACGCATGGAAAAATTGTATTTTTGGATTTGCGCGACCGATCAGGAGTTGTGCAGTTGGTACTTTCCAAAGAGATGACTGATGCAAGACCTGAAGATGTGATTGAGGTGAAAGGTATAGTACGAACACGTCCAGAAGCGATGGTCAATCCCAAATTAGATACGGGAACGGTAGAGGTAGAGGTGCAATCACTTACAGTCATTTCTAAAGCCCGCGAACTTCCGTTTTCTATAGACACAGATGGCTATGAGATCAACGAAGAAGTGCGTACGAAATATCGATATTTAGATCTTCGCAGACCAAGAATGGCGCGAAATATCAGGATGCGATCGAAAGCAGTAGCGTTTATCCGAAATTTTCTATTAAGACAGGACTTTGTGGAAATTGAAACGCCAATCTTGACTAAAACGACACCGGAAGGGGCTAGGGATTTTCTTGTGCCTTCGCGATTACAACTTGGCAAGTTTTATGCATTGCCTCAATCTCCTCAGCAGTATAAGCAGCTTCTTATGGTAGCAGGGTTTGAGAGATATTTTCAGATTGCGCGCTGTTTTCGTGATGAAGACCCGCGCAAAGATCGCGCGTATGGAGAGTTCACACAGCTAGATCTTGAGATGTCGTTTGTGACCCAAGAAGATATATTACAGATTACCGAAACGTTATTTTCTTCACTTGTCAAAGAATTATTTCCAGAAAAACACATCACTAAGACTCCATGGCCTCGGTTGTCCCATAAAGACGCGATGGAAAAATATGGTACAGACAAACCAGATTTACGCGTAGATAAAAATGATCCCAATGAATTAGCCTTTAGTTGGACTCTTGATTTTCCACTTTTTACCCAGCAGTCGGATACTGATTTTTTCCATGGATCAGGAAAGGCGAAGTTTGCTCCATCGCATCACATGTTTACCGCCCCACATCCTGATGATGTAGCACTACTGGATACTGATCCCATGAAAGTTCGCGGACTTCAGCATGATTTAGTATTAAATGGATTTGAAGTAGGGGGGGGCAGTATTCGAATTCATGACCGTGAGGTGCAATCAAAAGTGTTTGACCTTATTGGGTTTACAGAGAAGCAAAAAGACGAATTTAGTCATATGTTGACTGCATTTTCGTATGGTGTGCCGCCGCACGGAGGAATTGCTCCTGGGATAGATCGTTTTATGATGACAGTCTTAGGTGAATCAAGTGTCCGTGAGGTTATGGCGTATCCTACGTCAGCCTCTGGACAAATAAGCGTTATGGATGCGCCCAGTGAGGCAACTTCTGATCAGCTTACGGAATTAGGGATTGGCATATTGGGAAAGCTAGGAGCTTCTTTGGAGAGTAGGCCAGTGTACGATCGTATTAAAGAAGAGTTACAAAAAAATGGAGTATCTTTTGAGCCTTATGAACATGCTGCCGTAAAAACGAGTGAAGAAGCCGCTGCTATTCGAAACACTCCATTATCTGAAGGCGCGAAAGCATTAGTGCTGTATGCTGATAAAAAACCAATTCTCGTCACAGTTTCTGGGGATCGTAAGCTTGATACAAAAGAGTTTCGCAAGCAATTTGGCGTGAAGGATCTTCGTATGGCGACTCCTGAGGAAGTTATTGTTGTGACAGGAGTAGAAATAGGTGCAGTACCCCCATTTGGTCACATCTTTGGCGTTTCATATTATATGGATATAGCACTTCGAGATGGTGAGCATGTGTCGTTTAACGCCGGTTCTCGCACAAAGTCGATCCGTATGAAAGAAAATGATTTTGAAAAAATAGCCAAGCCCATCGTCGGATCATTTAGTCTATTAAAATGAAGGTAAAGACCGTTCTCTCCCACATGCGTTCTTCTTGGGTCTTAAGACAGTGGGATAAAGTATTGCTGTTGATAGTGGTTATAGCATTTTTTGTATTACTCCCAAGTCAAGGTATCGCACTTTTTTCGACAGAAATTGTAAAAAATCCGTTTCGACAAGTTCCATTTGCGGTTCTTACCCCGCGCCCGTATCCTGTGTCCCTCACAAATATTTATCCTCAAGACGAAGTGTCCGCTCGCGGCATTGTGATACTTGATCCTGATAGTGGTGCGACACTTTTTCAAAGAAATGCTGATGAGTCACTCTCTCCTGCGTCGACGACGAAGATTCTGACAGCCCTCGTCGCTTTAGATGCCTATAGCCTTGATGATGTGGTTACGGTACAAACAGTTGTAAATAGTGGACAAGTGATGGGACTTTTTCCTGGAGAACAGATCACGGTTGAATATCTCTTATATGGAGCACTCATTCATTCAGGCAATGATGCCGCGTGGGCCTTGGCCGAGCATTATAAAGGGGGAGTAGATGCATTTGTCACTGCGATGAACGTCAAGGCACAAAGCCTGCATCTTACTGCAAGCCATTTTACTAATCCGGTGGGATATGATAATCCTGATCATAAAATGACCGCCACTGATTTAGCTAGGCTTTCGGCTTTTGCTCTCACCAATCATACGATCGCAAAGATTGTGGCCATTCCACAAATAACTATTTCGGATGTGGCACATACAAGGTTTCACGCACTTACCAATGTGAATCAATTGTTAGGGAAAATTCCGGGTGTTGGAGGTATTAAAACTGGCTGGACCGAAGAAGCAGGGGAAAATCTCGTGACATTGGTTACCAGAAATAGCCACAGCGTGATTATCGTTGTATTAAAAAGCACCGATCGATTTAAAGATACCTCCTATCTTATCGATTGGGTATTTTCAAACTTTGAATGGAAGACGTTTTCTCCAGATTCTGCCAACTAATGTTTTCTAAGTAACGAAGTAACGAACTAACGATTTACTCCACCCACTCCGAATTAACTGCGGGAACGTACGCTAAGAACCCATTATCTCCTTCAAAGACAAAGATCGGTTGAAGATAGGTTTGCGGTTCAAATGAATCATAATAGGCTAGGTATACGTTTCTCACCGTAGCTACAGCACCTTTTGGGTATCGTACGATAAATCCACCGCCATTTTGGAGCTCCTGCCATGCGTAAGCGCTCTGTTTTAAGGAGTAGGTTGCAGAGGTCTGGTAGTCTATCGGCCAGTAAGTATACA
>CAYHQC010000076.1:0-4664 GCA_964358845.1 uncultured Gammaproteobacteria bacterium
TTTAGTTGTTGACAAATAATAGACAATTTTGTATATTATCTATTAATGAGATATTTAGACCTCAGGAAACAAATTGAGGGGAATTTTTTCCGTATTTTAGATGTGGTGAAGCTTTTCCCGGCTGAGTCTGCTGCCACTATCAGAACCCAGCTTTACCGTTTAGGCAAAAAGGGATTCATTTTCCAGCTGAAACGGGGATTATATTGTTTTGACAAAAGTACCATTGACGAACTTGCGCTCGCCGAAAAACTCTACTCCCCATCCTACATCAGCTTGGAATCCGCGTTAAATTACTACGGGGTTATCCCGGATATTCCCATGGCGGTCAGTTGCGTCACGACCGTAACGACGAAAAAAATCGAAACAGGTTTTGGCATATATCATTACCTCAAGGTTGACCGTTCGCTTTTTTTTGGTTTTTCTCAAACACCATTTGCTATCGCGTACAAGGAGAAAGCACTCTTGGACTATTTTTATTTACGACGAGTACGCAACGTATCTTCAGAATTGCGTTTGCGATTGAATGATTGGGACTGGAATCGCTATCGGGAGTATTCGGTTCATTTTCCGAAGTGGATACAGGAAATAAAATTGTCATGAATAATGCCATTGTCAATTTTACCGAAATTTTGAGCTTTGCCCGGAATTACGGATTACCTCCGGAGAAAAGACGAGCAATTCTGCGGGAGTATTTGCAGACGAAAATTCTCTCGTTTCTCTATCAGGAAAAAATTTCTCAAAACCTTTTTTTTGTCGGTGGAACATCACTCCGATTATTACGCGGACTTGACCGTTTCTCCGAGGATTTGGATTTTGATGCGGTCGGAATACCTTCCCATCAAGCGCAACAGCTAGTTACCACCGTACTCCAGAGGTTGCAGCAGGAGGATATTAGTGTAGAACTCCATGATAACAAGACCATAAAGAGAAGTTATTACGAGTTGCGTTTTCCAGGACTCCTTACTCAACTGCAACTCAGTCCCAATCGAGATGAAAAACTCATGATTAAACTGGACATCGAAAACTTTTGGCGGGGACAAGCAAGGGAAACGGTTTTTATGAATCGTTATGGTTTTTTGGCAACCGTCGTCACCAAATCACTCGAGCAGATGGTTGTAGAAAAGGTAGCAGCATATCTAGGTCGGGAAGATACCCAACCCCGCGATTTGTACGATATAGTATGGCTCCTTTCCCGCGGAATTCAACCTGACTTTATCTTCGCAAAGGAAAATCATTTACCGGCTGATATTATGGATAAAGCACGGAAGAAATTTATCCTGGAGTCTCCGTTACTCTCGAGATATAAAATCAAACTTCGGCCGTTTCTCTTTGATGAAAAGCAGGTAGACCGACTGGATTTTTTCGGAGAATTGGTGAAATAGAAGCATATGAAGCAACCAGTTTTTTCTCTCATCATCGCCTGCAACAATGAAGAAGAACTTTTGTGGGAGAGCGCTGTATCTCTTGACAAGCTGTTTGTGAAATGGTAGAGTATTTCTACTAATATGAAAACAGTCAAACTGGACAAACTGACCAATCTTCTCATCATAACCAAGGAGACTTTGCGGCAGCTGGAGGAGGATAATGACCGTTTGGATTTTAACATAAAATATTGGTTGAAAAAAGGGAATATTATCGCGTTGAAGAAAGGTGTATATGTTCTGAAAGAAACCTGGGAAAGAGAAACCAACAAAGACGACTACCGCCAATATCTAGCTAATCAACTCTGTCAACCCTCGTATCTTTCCGGTGAATATATCATGAGTAAGTTTGGGCTTCTCACTGAGGCTGTATATGGGATAACCAGCATGACGACGAAGACGACGAAGACTTTTATCAATAGTCTGGGTAATTTTACGTATTATTCCCTCTCGCCGGCGCTTTTTTTTGGGTTCGAAGTCAAACAAATCGGTTCTTTTTCCGTGGCTGTTGCCAAAAAAAGTAAGGCTGTGTTTGATTTTCTTTATCTTCGTTTTTTAAAACAAACCCCGGTCAATAAAAAAACAATTGAAGAATTGCGGATAAATTGGGAGAATATGACGAAGACCGAATTTGGGGAACTAGTCCAGTACGGCCGGAAAACCAAAAGCCTTCGTCTAAATCAAGCTATCAATATAATCACAGATGCCTATGTTTCTTGAAGAATTATTACTACCGATCATTGCGGAAAAAAAGCAGTTGGGGGTTCCCAATACGGTGATTCTGAATTATCTGAAAGAGTATATCCAGTACTTGGTTTTAGGTCTTATTTATAATCACTTTAAATTCAAAAAGCTTGTTTTTAAGGGAGGCTCTTGTTTAAGAATCTGTTATGGCTTACCTAGGCTTTCCGAAGATTTAGATTTTGACTATGCGAAAAAAAAATTTTCCGATGGATTTGTGTTTGATCTGGAAAAATACTTGTCTTACGAGATCAGAAGCAAATATTTTCCATCCCTGGAAACAAAAATTCAGTCCACTGTTCGTCTCTATCTGAAATTTCCTTTTTTGCATAAACTGGGACTGGCAGAAAAATCAGAAAGCGATAAGCTCTACGTGAAGATAGAGGCAGACAATACTATTCTTCCCCAAGCCTCATTCGAACTGACGCCTATTTCTAAACTCGGTTTTAATTTTATGGTGTATCATTACGATCTACCGACACTCATGACCGGTAAAATTCATGCGCTTATAAATAGGCTTTGGTTTAAAGGAGAAAAACAGGAGGTTGATATAAAAGGTAGGGATTATTATGATCTGTATTGGTTTTTACAAAACAAGATCAAACCAAATTGGCTGTCTTTACGAAAGATTATCCCGGTGAAAAATGAAAAGGAATTAAAACTCATTCTGATTGAGAGGATAAAGAAAGCAGTTACTCCACAGAAGTTAGCGTATGATCTTCAAAATTTTCTTCCTGATCCAGTTTTCGTTGCTGATTTTTCTAAAAATTATCTTGAGATAATGAAGAAGATGATCATGGAATATTCTTGAGCACGATACATGAAGAAATTGGACTTATCTCTCATCATCGCCTGCCAGTGTGAAGAATTGCTGTTTTGATTAAAGATCCCCTTGTGATCAATGTAAGGATAATGTACATTTATGTACAGTATGTTAACACAGGCCCAGGCGGAAAAATTTGCCGCTGAACTCCATACGGTTTCCGATAATATTCTTAAAGAACATTATCAGATGTACATCTTGGACGTACTGTATAGGTCCTCGTTTGAAAAAGATTTGGTTTTTAAAGGTGGAACAGCGTTGCGTCTCGCCTATGGTTCATTTCGATTTTCGGAAGATTTAGATTTCTCTTTGGTTAAAAGTATCCCGTACACATCATTCAAGAATACGATAGAAAAATTACCTGGTCTCATACCTGAAGCGCGGGTGAAAGATATATATGATAAACACCATACGCTTTTTGCCAAGATCGTGTTTGACGTAGGCTTTAAACCTATACCAATTGGTATAAAAGTTGAAATTAACAAGAACGTGAGAGATTTTGTCTCTTCTGTAGGACTTCTCCGAAGTCCTTTTAATAATCTTGAAGTTTCCGGAAAAGTATATACCATCGAATCTATTTTGAAGGATAAATTGGGCATACTCAAAACAAGAGTGAGAAGAGAACCGAGAGATTTGTTTGACGCATGGTATATTCATCAGAGGCTAAATAAAATATTTACGATTAAAAAAGAATTCAAATACTCCCAAAAAGAATTGATGGACAAATTAAATCCGTTTATTCCAAAAAATCATCGGAATATACTCGAGGAGTTTGCTCTATGAGAAAAGATACATTCATTGATAAAATTGAACTCCTTGCGAAGGATATCTTTGATATTTCTGATGTAAAAAAGCTTTTTCCCGAAGAAGCGCACATTAACACGGCCATGAAGAGGTTAGTGGATTCCGGCGCCATTACAAAAGTAGCGAGGGGTGTGTATATGTTGCGGGGTCATTCCTTCGACGTAGAGAAGCTCGCTACGAAACTGTACTATCCCAGTTACATAAGCTTTGAAAGTGCGCTGTCTAAGTATGGAATCATAAACCAAGGGCTGTACAATTTGACTCTTGCCACCACACGACATTCAAAAAAAATAACATTGATGGATGTAGGGTGCGATTATTCAAAATTAAAACCTGAATTATTTTTTGGATTTAATTTGACTGGTGGGACCTATATAGCGGAACCGGAAAAAGCCGTGTTGGACATGCTGTATTTAATATCCCTCGGGAAAAGAACGAAACGTACTGATGAGTGGCATACGGAAGAATTAGATAGGGATAAACTGAAGAAATACCTACCCCCCTTCGGTGTAGTCGTAGGAAATGCAGTGCGTGAACTGCTTGGGATAGAGACCGCGATCCCATTATGAAACAGTTCGATCTCTCTCTCATCATCGCCTGCTACAACGAAGAGCCGCATCTTCGGAAAAGTATTGATGCAGTCATGACCGTCTTACGGGGCAGTGTATTTTCCTATGAGGTTATTGTGGTCGATGACAAAAGCGAGGATAAGACCAGGGGTATCATCGCGTCGATCGTCAAAAAGAATAAAAATTTTCGGGTCCTGTATCACTCCGTCAATCTAGGGCGGGGAAAAACAGTGCGGGATGGGATTGCCATCGCGCGCGGGAAGGTCGTCGGATTTATTGATATTGACCTCGAGGTGTCTCCGGTCT
>CAYHQC010000077.1:0-4513 GCA_964358845.1 uncultured Gammaproteobacteria bacterium
TTGACGTAAAAAGTTTTTTAAACATTCCCCAATTCTGATCCGTGACACCTGTTCCAATTTTTGTCAATGTTACGATCTCATCGTTATAGCTTGCCCCGCGTAGCCCTGCCTTGCCGGCAGGCAGGCTTGGCGAAGTGGGGACGCCGACTAAAAACGCACCAATTCCAAATCCCGATCGTTTCCCTTCCCCTTTATAGTATCCCATCACTACAGCGTCAATGGTATCGGTCAATTTACCCGTTTTTCCTTCTTCTTCTTTAAACTTCACCCATGAAAAACCTTTACGACCAGGTTCGTAGGGACTATCAATTTTTTTTACCACCACCCCTTCAAGACCAGTAGCAATCTGTGTGTCGTGATACTTTAAAAGTACCATCGGATCATCGGTTACGATATTTGGGGAAATGATAAGAACACTTCCTTTTCCAATCGTCTCCTCCAAAATTTTTCGTCGTGACAGAAGATGTGTCGAAATTAAATCCTTTCCATCTTTATACAAAATATCAAAGACAAAAAATGTAAGCGGTATTTGAGCCTGCGCCAGCTCTATGCCATGTTTTCGTTTTCGTGTTATAGTATCTTGAAATGACAATCGCGCTCCTGTTTTAGGATCCATCCCTACTGCCTCTGCATCGAGAATAACATCGTCTGCTTTAAGTTGGTTTCCTATTCTCAAAAGTTCAGGAAACATACCAGACGTCTTCTCTAAATTCCGTGAATAGGTGTCTACGCTTGGCTTCTTGTCGCTACCGCCATGCCGCTTATAATGAATTTGCACACGGACTCCGTCGTACTTGGGCTCAACGGACACAGTGTGCATTTTTTTGATCATTTCGCTTGCACTGGGCAGTCGAGAACAAAGTGCTGAAACGATAGGTGCTCCCACCGTGGCTTTCACATGAGTCAAGCCTTCCACGCCATATTTTTTTATTTCCATTGCGATAAATCCCAAATCCGGATAGACGTTAAAAGACTTTTCAATTCTCTCTCGAAGCGTTTTGTCTCCCACAAGCATCATGGACAAAGCGTCAATCATAGTTACATCAGAAAACCCGAGACGCAATTTATCAAGAGGAATGCGTACAATATACCGAGCGCTTAATGTATCCACATGTGAAAGAAGGGTCGCCACATGTGCTATTTTTTGTTCTTGCGAGCCTGTTCCATGTAGTAAGGCAATCTCACGTAATGCAGCGTAAACAGTTAAAACACTCATCTTTGTATCCTTGCCGTTATAGAGAAACTCTGAGACCGTTCCCAAATCACCTTTTTGTTTAAACTCTTTAAGGACTGTTTCAGAAGAAACATTAAAGGCTAACGAAATTGCTCGTATAATAAACTTATCAGCCATCCCAAACTCGAGCGACTCATACACAGGTCCAATTCTGCCTTGCAAAAGATAACAAAGCTCACGTATTTCAAGAGTATCAGCTTTCGTAAAAAGCTCACTTAAATACCTCGTCATTTCATTGCGAAGTGAGGTTTTTTCAATTGAAGAAATATACGTCGCTACGTCAGAAAATTTCATCGGATAAAAAACCAATAGGATCCACCGATAAGCAGCATAAGAAAAATCCCAAATCCTAGCTCTATTATGCCATCATCTTTTTCCTTCACTATTTTTATGATCCCCTGCAAAATTACTGTAATAGCAAATAATGACGGAATAAGAAGCATCGCATATGTGACTGCCGAGTTAGAATAATCCATATATTAAAAATATCTAAATACTAAATCCTAATTTCTAAACAAGAAAATACTCATATTCGTTTAGATATTAGAAATTAGATATTAGAACTTACGTTCGTAAGACGTATCTTGCTCCTTTTGTAGTTCCCTCTTTTTTGACTATACCCTTTTTTAACAGATCCTTCAAATCCCGAAGCACGGTGTCCTCAGATACCATGGGGAATAATTCGAAAAACGCTTTATTTTGTAAAAATCCATTCTCTTGCACAAACTCTACAATCTTAATTTGACGCTCTGTAAGCGTCATTTGTTGCCCGCCGAATGATTTTTTTATCTTTAAATCAGTAGAAAGTGATTTCACTTTCTCTTTTACCCGTGTCAATTCTATAGCTAACCCTTCGATAAAATACTCCAGCCAATGTGTAAGATTTCCACCATCTTTTTCTACCCCCTGAAGCGCCTCATAGTAGGCCAATGGTTCACGATCATAATGCTCTTCCAACGAAAAAAACCGTTTTATATCATACCCCTGTATAAACAAAACCAACAAAGCTACTGCCCGCGCTACCCTGCCGTTGCCATCTAAAAATGGATGAATACGTACGAATTCATAGTGCACTATTCCCGCCTTAAGAGCTGGGTGCATATCATCTATACCCACAGTATTAAGCCATGCAAAAAAATCAACAAACAGAAATGGTATTTCTACGGCCGGTGGTGGGCGAAACGTGACCTCTCCAGTTTGAGCATTTTTAACGACAACCTGTGTTTTTCTATATTCCCCGACGTGTGCGTCAGCAAGAATTCTATGCGCCACTAGTGCATGAAGGTGCTTTATCACCTCTTCTGTTATCCCTTGTCCTTTATACTCTTCGATAAATCGTAAAACATTCCGATAATTAAGGATTTCTTGGATATCGCGCTCGCGGCCGACTATTTTATGTCCAGCCAACACCTTTTCTGCCTCATTAAACGTGAGATCATTTCCTTCAATGTGCGTGCCGTGATGGACTGTGCGCACAATTGCATCTTCTCGAAACTTGGCCTCCCACGCGGGAACAAGCGGACTATTTTCAATGACCTCTTTTGAGGCTTCTATAACGCCTATATTCTTTAATATTTTATTGGTGATGGTAAATTGAGGCTGATACATGATAGTAATTCCCGCACTATTACTGTATAATAAACGCATGAAGACAAAAAAACAACCCCACCACGCTGAAGCTTCGCGGGGCAGGCCTAAAAAAGCCCTCCATCGCACGATCCTTCAACAAATGCTTGCACTGGCCACCTCTGGCTTTGGACTCGTTGCGGCACTCGCATGGAACAGTGTCATTCAGGAATTCGTCAATACGCGGATAAAACCCTTTGTGCCTGGCGGCGGTCTTACGTCACTTTTTATCTATGCCGTCCTTATTACCATCCTTGCCGTCACCATCACCTACCAACTCGGCAAACTTGTGGAAAAACTAAAAGAGTAAGTCTTGTGTTAAAAGGCCACTCCCTTGGCCTTTGGCAAGGGGTTGCCCCGCCTTCGCAGGCAGGCTTATGAAATTTATTGATTAATAACGTATAATAGATTTATGAAACAAAAAATTGTTGAAAAAATCCTTCGATATAGTGCCATCTTCGAGCCCTGTGAAGAGGGTGGTTTTTCTGTGACTGTGCCTAAGCTCTCTGGACTCGTCACCGAAGGAGATACATTTGAAGAAGCCAAAGCAAATGTAGAGGACGCTATAAAAGGCTATCTTGAAATTCTCTCCGAAGCAGGTGATCCGATTCCGGAGCCAGACTCTCATTCATTTAGCGCCATGATCGACATTGCATTTCCCTATGTCCAATCTGCCCAGTTATAAACCAAGAGAAATTGTAAAAATCCTCAAAAAACAAGGTTTTGTTGAACTTCGCCAAATAGGCAGTCACCTTCATCTTTTTCATCCCACCCTTAAATTTCGTGTTACAATTCCTATGCATAACAAAGATCTCAAAAGAAAAACACTCGCAAGTATTTTGAGGCAGGCGCATATTGCAAAAATCAATTAACGTCCGGGTCTTAAATAATAGTTGTGGTAAAGTTAGGCACGATTACGCACGAAAAAGTTGTATGGACAGATTTATTACAAGTATCAGAAGGTATTTATTATTAATGGCAGGCATTATAAATGGTTACACAGATCGTAACAGTCTACTTTTTTTGAGAATTGACTAACTATATTTAGTATCGTTATTAATAAAATAACACCACACTTATTATCTAAGACCCTTAACGTCCGGGTCTTAAATAATAGTTGTGGTAAAGTTAGGCACGATTACGCACGAAAAAGTTGTATGGACAGATTTATTACAAGTATCAGAAGGTATTTATTATTAATGGCAGGCATTATAAATGGTTACACAGATCGTAACAGTCTACTTTTTTTGAGAATTGACTAACTATATTTAGTATCGTTATTAATAAAATAACACCACACTTATTATCTAAGACCCTTAACGTCCTTTACATTCCCCTAAATTCCTCTAAGATAAATGTATGGATCAAGAACTCGTATCTATTCCTCAACCAGAGACCAAGCCCACTCGCCCACTCATTCTTTACGTACTTTTGACCGCAGTCGTCATTTTTGCTGCAATCTCAAGTTTCCTCGCCTACCAAAACCTTCAATTACAAAAACAAATAACAAGATTAACGGCTCAAGCTAAAGACGTTGGTTTGGTACCCGAGCCGATTCCTACCGAATTTCAAACTGCAAATTGGAAAACATACACAAATTGTCAAGTACCCCGTTTTTCAAGAACACTTTCTGAGTATTTTTGTTTATACTGA
>CAYHQC010000078.1:0-4459 GCA_964358845.1 uncultured Gammaproteobacteria bacterium
TATCTCGCGGAAAAAGAGCAAAGTAAGGCATAGACAAAACACGGAAAAACGAAACGTTGTCATCAAAATTATCAATCACGTGAAGATAGCTAATAAGGTCTTTGACTTCTGGCTGTCGAAACAGCTGTCCGGGACCTAAAAATTGATAGGGAATCCCATGGCGCATAAGTGCACGGACAAACGGCTCTGCGTGATTATTGGCTCTCACCAATATTGCAAAATCTCTCCAATCATATTGATTCTTATCTCCTAATTCTTTAATCTTAATTCTCTGTATCTCTTTGGCCACCTCATCTGCTTCGTTTTCTACCCTATCCATGTACAAAAGTTTCGGCCACACCCACGCTTCTTTACGTTCTGATATCAACTTTTTATTGATATTTTCCCGCACCTCTAATCTATCCGGATTGTTGTGTTGGATAAGATCATAAGAAGAATCCAATATTGCCTGAGTAGAACGATAATTTTTGGAAAGAACAATAAGATGTGCTTTTTTAAAATGCTTACGAAAAGATAACACGTTTGATACTGCTGCTCCTCTGAATTTATAAATTGAATTATGCACTACGATACCATTCGCGATAAAATTGTGTGTTCGATCAATCTCTAGATCATACACAATCTCTGTCCGTACGGATTCACGTCGCGTCACTACTTGTTCGTATACGACATCGTTTCCTTTCAAAACAGGTACATACATTCCTGGGAACACATTTCCAGCAGGCATAATGAGAGCTTGTCGTGCGTAGCCACTACGCTTCGCTACATCAAATTTTGCCTCAAATATACCGTCAACGAGAATCGTTAACTGACGAGCAAGCTTGGATGCCTCTGTCAAGTCCGCAAATCTTCGTCTAATTTTCCAGCCCTTTTTGGCTTTGGTTAATGGAATGGCGGCATCTCGTAATATACGTATAGTGTTTACCGAAGATGTTTCTAAGGCAACCTCGTGAGATATTATTGGATTCGTCAACATTCTCCCCTTTGCCCATTTCGTCCGATGTCGACGGATACACATACGAAGTATTACCTTCACTCTCGCTGAACTTCCTCGTACCACACCTCCCAGTGCAAAATGATGTGCGCTTAGATCAATACCAATGACGCGTGCCAAATGTTGAGCTCCTTCTTCACTATCAATTTCTTCAAATAATTTTACAAGCCATTTTCCAGTCAAAATCATTCGTTTTCTGGGTTTAAAAGGATACGTCGGTACACTAAAACGCAATGCATACACTGCTTCATAAAATCGAGCTTCTTGCTCACTACTGCAGGAACGTACGGCTATAATTCTATCCGCAGAACGTTCTAATCTTAATCGTTGCGCTAAATCATTTGTTATCCCCAATCGCCATCCTAAATTCTTGCGCTGCATAAGATACACATAATAATATCGAGCGCCAAATTTTCTTCCGGGCACATGACAGAATAGTCTGTGGTTATCTGTCGATTCAAGGATCACGCCACTTATTGTTGTTAATGTAATAAATCGTGCTTTCTTTTTGTTCTTTCGAACATGAGTCACTACAGACGTAGAAAGATATCCCTTTCCCACCGCAGTAATAACGACATCCTTTTCTCGAATATCTTGTATTGCAACTCTTCCGTTTAACGTTTCCACTAGCGCGTTCGAAGGCAAACACTGATCATCATCACATACCGCAGTGATATTTTGCTTGCCCCCTGCAAGAAGCGCGACGAGTTCGTTTTGCGCGATATTAGTATCCTGATATTCATCGACCAACATGTATCGAAATTGTTTTTGATAGTACGCCAATAAATTTTTCCTCGTACGAAAAAGGTGGAGAGTTTGCGTGATCAAATCTCCAAAATCCATGAAACCCTCTTTCACCTTCAGCTCTTGGTACGCTTTATACGTTTTTGCCAACTCTTTATATTTTTGAATTTCTAACTTCTCTTCTTCAGTTTTGTCATTTATCGCCTCTTTCGGCGACCCGCCGAGGAGGCGGGAGTTTTCAGTTTTGACCCAATCAATATATTGATTGGGTGATACATCCTCGTCTTGTAATCGTGAAAAGTGCTGCAAAATACCGCCAATAAACTTCGTGGGATTTCCAAGAGGCCTGAAATACTCAAGGTCAAAGTCAAAAAGATGCTGTCTTATAAGCATCGTGGCGTCAGTATCAGTCATTAGTTTATATGCAGGATTAAGTCCAACATGAATTGCTTCCTGCCTTAATAAGCGATCACAAAATTTATGAAACGTGGAGATCCACATGTTCGTATATCCATACGGCATGATTACATCCACTCGCTCCTCCATCTCCCGTGCTGCCTTTTCCGTAAATGTAAGTGCTAAGATTTCTGAAGCATTTGCCCGACCCGAGGAAATAATATGTTTAATGCGCTCCGTAACCACCGTGGTTTTCCCCGTCCCAGCCCCTGCGATGATAAGCAAAGGCCCATCCCCAAACCCTACTGCCTTTTGTTGTTCTGCGTTCAAAATTCGTTTGTCTAAAGAAATCGTTGCCATGTGTGGCTATTATAGCTCACTCAAAAATCTTTTTGAGAAGTTCAGGAAATTGTTTATATTGAAGTCCTTTTTCAAGATTGAAATGTCCCTGTCCTTTGATAACAACGAGCTCTCCACGAAGTGCATCACGCAAATATTCTGCGTCAGCAAGCGGAACGTACGGATCATCATCTGAATGATAAACAATAAAATGTTTTACGTGAGATCTGATGGCATCAAAATCAAATGGGGGCTTAAATAAGCCTTTAATGTCTTCCCATCCATGAGTTTCTACAAACGCCGCCACAGTAATACACCTATCAATGATAATTCCTTGTGGTAATCGCTGAAGCAATTTTAAAGCTGCAACTCCACCTGAAGAATGACCAATAATAATGGTCTCAGAATTAAATTCCCAATTTTTGTTGCTAAAAATATACCTACTATAGCGCTCATCATCAGGATTTTTTGCTTGTGGCAAATCTGGAGACCAGACATTATATCCTCTATTTTCCAATTCTTTCGCTAGCCAAGGAAACCAATTTCCATGCGATGTATTAGCTGTTCCATGCAGGATAAGCACATTTTTCATATATCTATTCTATAACTCCAAACTCCATGTGTCATCATCCATGATTTAATACTCTTACAAGAGAGTGATTCATGTTACCATGTTTCGAAACATGGTAACAATAAAATTTATACAAGCTCTGCAAGTTTTGTTTGAAATTTTCCTCGTGTTGAACTGATAAGTACTAACATTGTTAACCCTAAAAGTACTCCGGAAATACCCACGGTCATGCGAGGCCCTACCGTTGCGACACCAATACTTCCCAACAGTCCTCCAAATGGCATACCGCCGATTAAAACGAGTGAATAAAAACTGGCGATGCGTCCACGAAGCTCTGTCGGCACGGTGGTTTGCAAAAGCGTATTACAAAATGTGATGACAGTGATTACTGCCCAACCGCCAATAAATTGCAGTAATAGTGACAGGAAAAAAATCGTTGAGAGTGAAAAAAGAATTTGCGTCGCAACCGCAAGTGAAATTGCGATCACAAGAAGCCGATAAATATTTTTTGTCACCGTAAATATTTTATAAAATAACAATGCCGCTACCAGTGCCCCCATGCCAAAAAATGCATGAAGAAGTCCAAACCCTAATTCATCCATATAAAATATATCATGGGCAAAAACCGGAAGTAATGTCGCAAGCGGCCACGTAAACAAAGTGAGACAAAATAAAATACCTAACAATACAGCAAGTACTTTGTTGGTTCGGATGTAATTAATTCCTTCATAAAAACCCGTTTTGAATGGTGTATGAATGACAATCTCCGTCTTTTTTGAAACCTGTATGGCTCGCACGCCAAAAATAAGGGCAAAAAAACTAATACTATTAATCAAATACGCTGTGGAAATGCCAATCGTTGCTATAAGCACTCCTGCGATAGCAGGCCCTATAGCACGAGCCGCATTAAATATGGCGGCATTAAGTCCAATAGCGCTCCCATAATATCTCTTCTCAACTAACTCAATCATGAAAGATTGGCGAAACGGCATATCAAACGCAAACACAACACCAGTCATAAATGTCGCCACTAATACGTGCCAAACTGCAATAGACTTTGTAACAATTAAAAGCCACAAAATAAACGCAATGAAAGCAAATGCTGACTGCGTCGCTATAAGCCCCTTTTTTCTACTGACACGATCAACAAACACTCCTGCAAATAAAGCGAGCACTGCAGTCGGAATAAGATTGACAAAGCTTACTATACCAAGAAGAGATTTGTTGTTGGTTAACACGGGATAAATAAGCCATGACTGAGCAATATCTTGCATCCAAGTCCCAACAAGTGAGATGCCTTGACCCCAAAAATATAATCTATAATTTGGCGATCTGAGGGCAGGCAAAAATTCTCCAACCGTATATTAGACCTGTTGCCAATTAGCTGATTGTTTTTTCCACGATGAAGCGTTTGG
>CAYHQC010000079.1:0-4404 GCA_964358845.1 uncultured Gammaproteobacteria bacterium
TCTTAACCGTTATTTCTTGTTCGTACATGTTGATCCCCAAAGCCCCATCATTTCCGTTCTCGCCTGCTTCTCTGCAGCAAGAAACACATCTTTATACAACACATCGGGTGGAAATGTGCTTACTTGAGCAAAACCCTCACGAATAAGAATTTCGTTGACAAAAATATCACCAACCCAAACATATCGCAA
The DNA here is from genome assembly GCA_964358845.1 of uncultured Gammaproteobacteria bacterium. Lineage (GTDB taxonomy): Bacteria > Patescibacteriota > Microgenomatia > UBA10105 > UBA927 > UBA927. The sequence continues at coordinate 190 of CAYHQC010000079.1, forward strand.
TAATCTTTCGTATTTATCAATATCTGAAATATCGTTCACCATTCGAATGGTTTTTCCCTCAACGAGTATTTTATTTTTTGCTGTCGCTTCGCGGCTAAAACACGTCTTGCCATTTTGCACTGACAGTTCCGGTGCATTTATTCCGATGTAGCGCAACCGCCTCCCATCGGTGAGTTCTATCGTATCCCCATCAATTACTCGTTTCACCGCCACCATTTCTTCTTGCGGCACAAAAATCGGAGTGACAACAACAGAGGGGACGAGCTGTTGTGAAGATACTGGCAGCAATTGAGAAATTATTGTATCAACCCTGCTATCTTTTGATCCAAATGCTGCAAGGACGATACTAATTCCAATTACAAGCAGTTTCCAATCAACCTTTCGGCTCACAAATGATTTCTTTCTTTTCATCATTTCCACTATCGTATCAAATTCTCTAGTTTCTTGATAAAATAGATTCGGTAATAAAATTGCCGTCTTAGCTCAGTTGGTAGAGCGACGCTTTCGTAAAGCGTAGGTAGTCGGTTCGATCCCGACAGACGGCTCAAAAATGTCAGTCCCCCGCCTGCCATCGCTTGCGCTCAGGCGCTTGCGGGCAGGTATTCTGACTCGCCTCGCTCAAGCTCCGGCGAAGCGGGCAAGTGGCTTTGTGTTATACTTTCATCATATGACCGCTAAACAACGAACCACATTACAAGCTCGATATACGAAATTTCGGAAAACGAAACGGAGCAAACGTTCCCTTTTATCGCTGTTTCGAACGCTCATGCCGGAACTTATTTTCCGAACTACAAAACTTGAAGGAGAAAAAGTCACGCGAAAATCCGTTCATGCTCTCTTTTGATAGCCGATGAAACAATCAGCCACAAAGCCCAAAGGTGCTACATCCTACAAGGAGACGGCGTTTGGTATTCTTCCACGAACAAAATTGCTTCCTCTTGAGTTGGATGCCACCAAAAAAGGGCTTGAGTATATCTATATGCTCGTGAAGAAACGTAAGCAAATCCGCGTTACTCCTGAGTTGATTTGTAAACTCCACGACGTATCATTTGGTTGGATATTTCCAAAGTGGGCAGGAAAATTTCGTACGATTCAGGTGATATATTCGGATAAAGAAGCTATCCTGTATTATCAAGTACCAGAACGGATGATCAATTTATGCAATGATTTAGAAATACGACTGAACGAGCTTCCCACGCCCACGTCTGATGATTTTATTACGAACGTAGTTGAGCTAATCGCATGGTTTCAACATGCGTTTGTGTTTATCCATCCATTTCAGGATTACAATGGTAGGATTGCGCGGATGCTGACAACACTTATCCTCCTCACCCTTTCCCTTGCACCAATGGAATTGACCGCAGAAACGGAAGCGGATCGGAAACGATATCTTGCCGCGCTGCAATCGGCTGATGCTGGTGACTATTCCCAACTTGAAAGCCTTATGAGTCAAGCGCTTTCAGAAGCTCTTACATCACACCATTGAACAACACATGTTTTAAAAATTTCTGATAAAATAAGTTTGAGCAGAGAAGTAAATTAGCTCACAACACACTATCTGACCAGCCTCGCGTCTAGACGGGCGAAACGGGCAAGTAGCTTTTTACTATAATTCAATTATGAACGAGCAGTGGAAAATTTTTTTGTATACAACACCTCAAGGTGACTCGCCAGTAAAAGCATTTATTAACGGCTTGGAACTAAAAACACAGGCAAAAATTCGAAATACCATCCATCTTCTCCAAGACTTTGGCACACGATTGGGATCTCCTCATATAAAAAAGCTCACGGGTACGCAACTTTGGGAACTTCGCATCTTAGGAGCGGATAGCATTCGAGTGTTGTATATTGCCATCTCCAATAAGACATTCTTACTTCTCCATGGATTTATGAAAAAAAGAAATAAAACACCAAAGAATGAGATAACCATAGCGCAAGGACGGCTCGCGGAACATCGGTCTCGTATATAAACTGGGGATTGCAATTATAGCAATTTTGCTATAATATATGAACACTATGAAAGCCACGCAACACGTCAATTGGAACGAATTTGAAAAAGAATTAGCCGCAAAACCTGGGTTTTCCGATGCCGTGAAAGAAACGGAACTGGAATATCAGGTCGCTCGGGCTATTGTCGAAGCGAGAGTTAAAAAGGGCATGACGCAGGATGATTTGGCAAAAGCCATGAAAACGAAACAATCGGTCATTTCCCGTGCGGAAAATGCAAAAACCGTTCCAACACTATCGTTTCTTAAACGGCTTGCATACGTTCTAGACGCCTCACTTTCGGTACAATTCAAGTTTCAGTGAATCTTCGGTCCACAATGCAGGCATGAAATTTCTGCGAAAAATAATTCAATTTTTCATTTTCTCTTTGTTGAGTGATTGCATCACAAATGTATGCATTTTGATAATAGTTTTTTGGCACCGATCCACTGCACTCTTTGCGTCTTCCATGATCTGCGCATCGGTATATTCACAACTAAACACCATAGAAACGTATCCAAAGGATTGACCTCGATATTCCGAATGATCAAGTAATTGCTGAATCAACTCATCGCTTTGAAACAAAACCCTATGGGTACGGATATACTCGTACGTATATGGGTTTATACTCACCTCGACAATGACAAACGTCCTACTTACCTTATCATCAAGAATTCTCGTTTCAACAATCAAGTGCACTTGCGAATACGGCCCATCACCGCCCCACAAACGGTCTGATATAGAATATTGTTCTTTTCGTGGTATCGTTTTCATTTCGATGTTACTTCCTTTTTATTGAAGTAATAACCTCGCTATCCGCAATTCATCATACGAATACTCGCCATTAAATTTCCGAAATATTGGCGAAAGTCTATCATCATCAAATTCACGAAACGCTGTATGAATTTTTAGAAGCGCTTGGGAAAGTTTCGGCGTGAGAATGCGTGACATATCAGCTGATCGTATTTTTCCTTGTGCTGCAAGTTTTTCGATATGTTCCAAAATAGTGTTCTCACTAAGTTTACGTACTTTAGCGATCTCCGTGACCGTCTTCCCTGCATTCCACAAAAGAAGGGTCTCTGTATGTGTACCAGACTTTGGTTGACGCATTGATTTTGATTTTCCTCCACAAAGAGCCATAAACGCATCCTGTTTCTTTTGAAGTTCTCCTGCAGTGAGGATAAAAAATGCCGTCTCTGCATCCTGTGAGGCGTGTCGAAAATCCTCATCTTTGACTACTATATCCGGATGCACTTGAAACGCGCGCGCATTCCACCCCACTATGTGTAAACCTGAAAGACGTCTGACGCGAGAAAGTGCCACATATCCCTGTCCGAATTCAAAGACTTGAGAAAGATCCATAACCGCCGAATCGAGACTCATCCCCTGACTTTTGTGGACCGTAATTGCCCACGCCAACCGAAGCGGCAATTGAGAAATCTGTGCACGGATGTAGCCGTTTTCCTCTATCGTCCAATCCATAGGCTCAACAGCAATCTCTCCTCCATTTCGCGTCTTCACAATAGGATATCCACTTATAGTATCAAATGCTTCTATGGTACCGAGCGTACCGTTCACAAATCTTTCTTTAGGACTATTTTTGGTAAACATCACCGCCGCACCCACCTTAAGATACAATGTCTCGGGAGAAATACATCCTTTTTTGAGTGCAGAAACCAACGGATCCGGACCCTGAAAAGACATAGTGAACTCTATGGGTTCTTCAGGAATTTTTGCGAGAATTTCGTTATTTATACGGTCTACATCAGCATTATGAGAAAATAGTTTCGGCACACTATCGGGAATTGACCGCCCTGCAATTTTTCTCGCCTCAATATGACGCAAATGATCAGTATCAAATGCGTTTGCCCGAATCGCGGTCAGAAGACTCAAAAAAATTGAGTCATCCTGTCTGTGCTGCTCTGTCAAATAACAAACGATCGGATTTGCTTGCATCCACGCGGGAGACTCATACGCAAAAAGCGCTGACGATTTTTCCATGAATACCGTTTGTAGGGCATCTTCTGCTTCTCTTTTTATCACTGGCGGTAACTGGAAAAAATCACCAACGAAAAGAACTTGCATACCACCAAATGGCTCTTGATTTTGCTTCACTTGCCGACACACGGTATCCACCATAGAAAGCGTATCAGACGTCAGCATAGACACTTCTTCAATAGACTTGTTGCGATATAGCTTCATTTAATAGCTGTGATGAGAGGTTTTGGA
>CAYHQC010000080.1:0-4372 GCA_964358845.1 uncultured Gammaproteobacteria bacterium
ACATCAAAGACAAAATCAATTCCGATAACATTGAAGATTGGAAAGAAGCCATCATTATAGCAGACTCAATTTTAGATGATATATATTCCAGAATGGGATATAAAATGGACGGACTGGGGGAAAAATTGAAAAACATTGAGCCCAGCGATTTTGCCAGCCTTCAAGATGTCTGGGATGGTTACAAAGTCCGGTCAAGAATTGCCCGCGAAGGCGCTAGTTTTAAAATTTCTCGTGAAGAAGCCATGTCCGCTTTGGCCAAATATGAAAAAGGTCTGAAAGAGTTGAAGTATATATAAAAATAATCTATATTATAACAGCCTAACGAGCTTTGCCGACGTAGCTCAGTTGGTTAGAGCGTGGGACTCATAAGCCCAAGGCCGGAGGTTCGATCCCTCCCGTCGGCATGTTTTTTGTTTTATTGGACCCGTGGTGTAGCCCGGTCAACACGTCCCCCTGTCACGGGGAAGATCGCCGGTTCAAATCCGGTCGGGTCCGCCAGATTACCAAGTTTGAACCCAAGTAAAATAAAGGTTCTTGGAGCCAAAATAATATGCAAAAACGAACATTAACCCAAATTAAGAAAACACTTCAAGAACTCTCTAAAAGGGGGTGGATTAAGTCTAACCGCAGTAACAATACTGGAATAGGCAAAACTCTAGAGGACTATCTTGGCATTACGGAAAATAATATTGCTCTACCAGACTTTGGAGTAATGGAATTGAAATCTCAAAGACTGAATACTCTTTCTATGATGACTTTATTCACAAAGAGTCCCGAGGGAATTACAAATGCTGAAATAAGAAAACGTTTTGGTTATCCTGATCCTGAATTTCCTAAGATTAAAATTCTTCATCAAACTATCAGTGACGGCAAAAGAAACGGGATGGGATTTCAAGCTACTATCGATGAAAAGCAAGGAAAATTATTAATTATCAAAAAGGGAAAACTTTTAGGATATTACAGTCTGGCGTTTTTAAGGAAAAAAGCTATCGAAAAAATAGGAGATGGGTTGATATTGGTTCGTGCTGAAACAAAAAAGATTCGAGGACACGAATATTTTCACTACAAAGATGCTTATGTTCTGAAAGAAATCGATCCAACCAAATTTCTTGCTCACTCAAAATATGATATTCGCCTTGGCGTATATCATAGTGGTAAAAATGCAGGGAAACCACATGACCACGGTTCGGCATTCCGCCTAACTGAAAAATCTTTACCGCTTTTGTTTAAAATTCAGAAAAAGATTCTTTAATTTTTTCTCAACACAACGATACTTTCTTTGTTCATGGTCTCCTCTAATGCGCCTACGATATTTGTTGGGGAGTTTTTGGTAGGCATTCTTTTGCCAGGGATATTGCGAACGATTATGTCTTCGCAAGTAAATCCTATTTTTTCTGCTAGTTCAGCAATAATAAAGTCGGTAGGGATTCTTACTTGTTTAACTAATCTATTTCCAACAACAAGACAAAAGTACTTTCCTGGTTTAAGTATTCTGTAGGCTTGTTTCAAACATTCATTCAACCCGAGATTAAAGCTCAATACATCTTTTGCCCTTGCTTCGTCTTGCTTAGCAATTTTTTCTAATGATTCCTTGAGATAACCGGATGAAAGTGTGTGAATTAAATTTTTAGTAGCTCTGCCCCCTAGAAGGTCGTTATCTACCCCAGATGCGTCATTTGGATCTTCAAACACATCAATCCACTGTGCCGAGAGCCTAGAAAACTGTCCATAAGCTACTGTTGTGCGACTATCGCCATATGGAGGCGAGGTAATGATGCAATCAATAGAATTTGCTTTTATTCCATTATCTTTTGAAGAATCGCCATAGATTATCTTTGTCCACGAAGCCCTTTTTGCATCTTTGTAGAAATCAGTCATACCCGCAATATTTTTCTCTGCGTGTTTGCGAAATATACCAATGACATCCGGATCATGTTTTTCTAGTTTGTCGCCTTTAACGCGAACCAGTTTAAACTCTCCAGTTTTTGTGTTCGAGGAATAGCGGACCGTCTCACTAAAAGCGACCATCAAAAAATTCTGAACCACCTCATCTTTTACCTCTCGTATTGCTTTCTTTAGTTTTGCAAGCTTAACGATTACTTTGTCTTTGAACCAGAAATCAATATTCTTAAAATCTGGTCTTTTAATCTCATTATCTTTAATTTTTTCTACTCTATCAAGTAAAGCAAGATATTCCTTTGTTAATTTTTGAGGATTGATAGGGGTTGTCTTTGCCTTCGCAAGAAAAATAGCTAAAGGATTAAGATCAATGCCGTAGGCATTTCTCCCTATCAATCTACTCTCGACTAAAGCTGAACCAGAACCACAGAAGATATCACAAATTGTGTCGCCCTCCTTACTATAAGTTTCTAATAATCTTCGTCCAACTTGTGGAATAAACATCGCTGGATAAGTATGTATGCCGTGTGTATACGATTTTATTTTTTCTCCTCTGTAATCCCACGAATAATCTATTTTACGCACATACTTTTCATCTCTCGATTGCCCTTGATCTAGTTGTGATTCAAGATTGCGAATAATCTTGACGACAACACCCCTCACTTCTACCTCATCACGATAAATTGGGAATAGTGTTGGGTTTGCCGGTTGTAGTCTAAATTTTCCATTCTCACGATATAATTTTTTGAGCGTTGCTTGATTGTCATCTATGACAGCGACAACAGTCTGACCATTTTCTGCGACCTCTTGTTTTCGTATAACAACAATATCGCCATCAAAAATACCCTCGTCAATCATACTGCTACCTTGAACACGCAAAGCGTAGTGCTTGCCCTGTTTTCCAATTTCATCTTTTGCTATTGTGATAGTCTCATCAGAAATTTCTATGGCTTCAATAGGCTGACCCGCGGCGATTGCTCCGAGAATAGGGATCTCTATCATCTGTTTTGCTTCCACCGTGGAAACAGCACGAGGTTGATTGTGTTCTTTATTCAAAAAGCCCGCATCTTGTAATTTACTGATGTAATAGTGAGATGTGGAAGCAGAAGCTAGCTTAAATTTTTGCCTTATTTCCTCAAGAGAGGGAGCATATTCATGCTTTGCTCTATAAGATTTGATAAAATCAAGGACTTGCACTTGCTTTTTTGTGAGCATATATAGTATTATAGATGATAATTAGAAAGTATACAAATCAAGTTATTCACAAGGTTATGGCAAAGCATCACATTGTTCAAGATAAATACCTCACTCAATGGAGAAAAAGCGGAACAGAAAATCAGCTCAATATATATGTTATTGATGAAAACCAGATTATAGAAAGAGGACCGGGGTGGAAGGGTTTTTGGAGAGATGATTTTAATGTACTTGAAGATGATGGTGAAAAGTCCTACCTTCCAGAGGAGGTTACAGCAATTATTGATACAAAGGGTATTGAAGCTATCAGGAAAATAAATACTGCAAGCGAAGAATTATTATCAGGTATGGACAGGAGCTGCGTGGCTTTTTATACGGCATTGCAATACACAAGGACCCCACGACACAGAGAGGAAACAAACAAATTGATCGAAGCTACTACGCGACATTTTATGAGAAAAGACCTTCCATCACCAGATAAAGTGCATATGTCTAAAGAGAAAATACTTGAACATAACCCACAGAATAAAATGGAGAGTGATGCTCTGGATGTGATAAGTAAAATGACGCAGGAAGAAATAAACTCACAGATTTTTGAGGCAATACACGGTGATACGGTCAGGGTCGGTCTTACAAAGACAGGTCACTCAAAAGGTATTCTCAAAGTAGGCCGGCATGCCGAGAAGATATTTGAAATGCAATGGTTATTTCTTGTAGCTCCAGAAGGTACTTCTTTTATTACTTCAGATAGTCCTTGTTTTGCAGTATCAACATCAAAACTTAATGGCCTCCTATCCCCCCACTCAACGGTATATTTTCCTTTGAGACCAGATATCTGTCTTTACATAAAACCGAGCATGAAATCAAAGGCAGAGTATTACATGAAATTGGATAAGGGAGAGGTCAGGAATATAAATTCACTAATACTCTCAAATAGCCACCAATGTGGAATGGCAAAGGATAAGATACATTTGGAAAAGCTGATAAGGAACTTCGATTATAAAAACCATAGAAAATCCCGCGATATATCTATTAGCGAATCGGGACACTACACAATGTTTACCGCGAAATAGAATTGTAAGCCAACCTTAGTAGCCATGCCAGTTTTAGGTTAGACAGAATAATCCACCGCATTTTTACCCTTATCTGACTTCAGCTTTGGTACATCAAACCATTGAGGGTGTTGCTTGAACATGGCTCTTAATTCGCGTATGTTTTTATGAAAAATTCTTGTTGCGGGGGCTGGAATTGCACCAGCGTCTCAAGGTTATGAGCCTCG
>CAYHQC010000081.1:0-4367 GCA_964358845.1 uncultured Gammaproteobacteria bacterium
TACCTCTTGATGGAATTATCGTTGAGGGCAAATCCTCTATCGACGAATCCATGATTACCGGTGAGTCTATTCCTGTCGATAAACGCGAAAACGATGCTGTCATCGGCGCCACCATAAACAAGCAAGGGTCTCTTAAGGTGCGAGTCACAAAAATTGGTGATGACACAATGCTTTCGCAAATCATCAAGATGGTTGAAATCGCGCAAGGGTCTAAAGCACCAATTGAAAAAATGGTGGATCAAGTTTCCGCAATTTTCGTGCCGGTCGTTCTTATCTTATCAGTACTTACCTTTATCGCTTGGATTGTGATAGGCCCGCAGTTTATGCCTTTTTCACAATCTTTTACACTTGGTATTGTAAGCTTCGTCGGCATTTTGGTCATCGCGTGTCCCTGCGCGATGGGACTTGCTACCCCTACAGCAATCATTGTCGGTGTTGGCAAAGCAGCACAAAACGGAATACTGATAAAAAACGCCGAAAGTTTAGAAAAATTTAACGGCGTCAACTTCATCGTTATGGATAAAACAGGCACGCTTACCAAGGGAACGCCAGAGGTCACTGATATAAAAACAGTAAGCCAGCATTCAAAAAACGAAATACTTCAACTACTCTCCTCTTTAGAAAGCCATTCTGAACATCCATTAGCGCTTGCCATGGTCACAAAAGCGAAAGAAAAAAAATTACATCTTTATAAAGTGACAAACTTTGAAGCCATTGAGGGCAAGGGTCTTAGGGGATCTATAGACGGAATAGAGTATTATGCGGGCAACGTAAAGCTTGCAAGCGATTTAAAGATACAAATTGATGAGGGGATTATTCAAACACTTGGTACACAAGGCAAAACGCCAATTATCTTTATGACCCAAAAACATATCATAGGCTATATCGGTATCGCTGATACGATAAAAGACGACGCGGTAGAAACAGTTAAAAACCTTCACGCGCTTGGCATCAAGGTCGCTATGCTCACGGGCGACAATAAAAAAACCGCACAATATATCGCCAATCAAATCGGTATTGATCGCGTCATGGCAGAGGTACTTCCCAAAGATAAAGCCGACGAAATAATAAAACTTCAAAAAGAAGGGTACAAAGTGGCTATGGTAGGAGACGGCATTAATGATGCGCCAGCATTGGCAACGGCAGACGTAGGAGTAGCTATGGGAACTGGGGCTGATGTTGCGATAGAATCCGCCGGCATTACGCTTCTTGGAGGACATATCGCAAAACTTCCAAAAGCGATCAACTTAGCTCGAGCGACGATGAGTATTATCAAACAAAATCTTTTCTGGGCATTTATTTATAATATTATCGGCATTCCGGTTGCGGCAGGCGCCTTGTATCCATTCTCAGGCATTTTATTAAATCCCGCTATAGCAGGTGCTGCGATGGGACTTTCAAGCGTCTCCGTCGTCACCAATTCATTGCGGTTAAAGACAAAACGGATATAACCGTACCGAAAAGAATATAATAAATATGCCAAACCCTCTTTCTATCGCTCTCTCAACTATCCCTCACGCAGGACGAGGGGTATTTGCGAATAGAAAATATAAAAAGGGTGATTGTATTGAAATATGTCCTGTCATCATTTTTTCAAAAAAATCAGTGAATCACATCGATAACACAGAATTAGCCAATTATTATTTTGAATGGGGTAAGGATCATACTAAGGGCGCTATCGCCTTGGGACATGGCTCATTATACAATCACTCTTTTGAGAGCAATGCAGAATTTGAACAGGATTTCAAGCGTGAGGTCGTCAAAATTACCGCCATCACCACCATCCCCCAAAATACAGAAATAACCGTCAACTATAACGGCGATCATACTGATAAAAGCCCTCTGTGGGACAATGCGCTCTAAAATATATGAAAATAAAATTCTTGGGTGCAGCCGGCTTAGTCACAGGATCGTCATACCTTCTGACCTCTGGATCCGGACAATCGATACTTATCGACCTTGGCATGTTTCAGGGACCACATGATATTGATAAACTCAATTTTGACCCATTTGACGTGGATTGCTCGGCTCTTTCGGGCGTCATCCTTACCCATGCGCATCTTGATCACTGCGGCAGACTCCCGATACTTCTTCCTAAACGTTTTAAGAAAAAAATTTATATGACTGCCCAAACGCGAGATCTTACAGAGCTATCCCTTTTTGACACTGCAAAAATTGCAAAAGAAGACGATCGTAAATTTTTATTTGATAAAGAGCTGGTCGAACAAACGATAAAGCAGTTTTCTATCGTCTCATATCGTACCCCTTTTCGCGTCGGAGATTTTACTATAACTATGCGCGATGCTGGACACATATTAGGATCCGCAAGTCTTGAAATAATCGACGCAAACCCAAATTCTTCCATGCAAAAAATAATATTTAGCGGCGACCTTGGAAATTCACCTGAGCCGCTTCTTATGGAAACTGAACTCATAGAATCAGCTGACGCGGTAGTCATGGAGTCAACGTATGGCGATCGAACACACCCGGATTCTGATCCATCCGCCGCCATTCAAAAAGAAATTAATCTAATAGAACAATCAGGAGGCACGCTCTTGATACCAGCGTTTGCACTAGAGCGCACGCAAGAGTTGCTCCATAATATTATGCACCTTAAAAAAGATGGTAAAGTTTCACCATCCACACCCGTCTATCTTGACAGCCCCATGGCAAAAACTGCGACCGAAATTTATTCACAAAATTTACTCGTATGTAATGCACATATTCAAACTGACCGGAAAAAAGGACATCCGTTTCAATTTGAAGGACTCACCATCATAGATCACATGAAAGAAAGCTCGGATATAATAAACAACAAAGGTCCGGAGGTAATCATCGCAGGAAGCGGCATGATGACGGGTGGTCGAATCTTAGGACATGCAGGAAGATTTCTCCCTATACCATCTACACGACTTTTAATCGTAGGATGGCAGGGCGAAGGAACACTTGGGCGAATGCTTCTTAATGGAAACAAAAAAGTACGCATCGGACGAGTTTCTGTACCTATAAATGGAACGATAAATAACATCGAAAATATGAGTTCCCACGCCGATCAAGTAAAGCTCTTGCGATGGCTTAAAAATATCAAAGGGGTGAAAAAAATATTTCTCACACATGGGGACGATATACCGCGCGCCGCACTCGCACAAAAAATATCTAAAGATTTGGGAATATCGGATGTAGCATTACCTCTTTTACACGGGGAGGCAGCGTTCTAAGGGCTCGTTCGCTAATTACTTCATAGTAATTCGCGATTACGGCCCTTTGTGCCGCACCGATACATTCAAGGTATTATCGGATGAGGCCTAAAAGCTACATCATCTGTGATGAATAACTTCAGGTTCAGGAGGCGCGTCGCTTCTTGCTTGTGCCTTGATCACCCGTTCCGCGATAATCACATCCTGCCTTGTTTGTGCATCAAAAGGAAGCTTTGTCGTTTGTTTAAATGTAACCCATGCTAATCCCCTTTTGTCATCATGGGCAAGGGCGAACAGTTTTTTGACCTCCGCATAAAATACATAATGCATCGTGCTATGTGCATTATGAAAATAATCGTAGACGGCAAAAATGCGCTTGGAATTTAGCTTTGCATCGATTAAATCGTGTATACAACGCTCAAATGTTTTGAGAGGTTCTTCGTCCTTTAAAGCTATGCCACCAACCATGTGCCATGTCGGCGATGGAGTTTTTAAAGAACTCATTTGTCGCAAGAGAATTTGTTCAGTGGGAGAATGATACAGAAATCCGCTTGCATAAAAAAGCTTATGCATTACGTTCTATTCTAGCAGATTTAGACTGTAATGTCTGCTTCGAATAAAATTAACGTTCAAGAAATGAAAAATACGAAACGAAAATCACTCCAACAAGCGTTGGAACGACAACGCGAAAAAAATGCGTATGACTGGAGTTATGATGCAATTCGGGTAATATATCGGTAGCTGCAATATAAATAAACATACCAGCAGTAATGCCAAGAAAAGGTGCTACGTATGAACCGACAGAGGTACCCATAAAGTATCCGATGAACACTCCGGGAATCGTTAAAAGCGACTGCGCGATATTGATCCCCAAGACCACTTTTTTACTCCATCCTTGCCGTATCATAATAGAAAAATCCGCCATCTCCTGCGGCACTTCGTGAGATGCAACTGCAATTGCTGTAGAGAGCCCTGTCGCCGGATTTACCAAAGATGCAAATCCTATCAGGATTCCGTCCAAAAAATTATGAAAACTATCGCCCAATACCAAAAGATACGGCAAGATTTCCGTATGTTCTGAGTGAGTAGCTCTCCCTTTATGCATATGAAATGATCGCATGAGAAATCGCTCGAGGATAAAAAACCCTAAGAATCCGCAAAGAACAAAAA
>CAYHQC010000082.1:0-4314 GCA_964358845.1 uncultured Gammaproteobacteria bacterium
CGCATGTATTATACGACGCAGAGCGTCGGGGAATTGACCCGAAGAGAGATTAATATAAAAACGTATTCAGAATATGTCCGGCAGGGATTTTTTCAGCTCCTTATTGCCGCAGGAATCGCCACATCTATCGTTGCCTACATTTTACAATCTATCCATACTATGCTGAAGAAGCATAAATTTTATGTACAACTCAGTATGATGGTATTAACGCTTGAAACTGAGTTTCTTCTCCTTTCAGCAGCCAAGCGGTTATATCTTTATGCTGAGGCGCATGGATTAACCAGATCCCGTATTTTTGGAATAGTCTTTCTCGTGTGGTTAAGCGCGGTACTTATACTTATACTGATCGCAACAGTGAAAAAGATAAAAAGAATGTATTTTTTCATTTACTTTTTTCTCATCACACTGTTTGCATTTGTCGGTATAAATATCATGTCCATAGATTCCATTGTGGCAACGTCCTTTCCTCCTACAGTAAATAAGGAAATAGACTACATCTATATCGTAAAACTTTCTCCCGATGCGGCATCCTCATGGCCTTTTATTATTCAGCATGCTCAATCCCAATGGGATACTCTTTCAAAATTAACGAGTCCAACCGATGATCAAACACGAAAAATTGGCAATCTCAATTCCACTCTTAGGATTCTTCGTGGGAAAGTTTTTGAGCTGGATCGAAAATATACCACTGATCCCAAAAAATATATATCGCTCTATCCAAATACAGAAAACGGTCCAGATGCCAGTTATGCCAAGTGGAAAGAGGGACACTTAATAAAAACGTGGCAAGCATTTAACATCAGTGAATATCAGGCATATATGGTTATTCAGAAAAACCGAAACCTATTTGATCAAATACAACCACTTATCATGACAATTGGAAAACAAGAAAAATATTGGTCGGATGCCAGATATAAAAAGAGTAAGCAAAATTAAAGTGAAGATTCACGGGCTAAAGCCAGTGACTCTTTTTGAAGGTGGGTAAACGATAAACACTATTTCAGTTAACCATATCCGCTGGAGTCTGCGCGAAGCGGGATAAACTCCTCGCCCCAAATGTGGGTCGGCTGGGGATCGAACCCAGAACCAATTGCTTAAAAGGCAATTGCTCTACCATTGAGCTACCGACCCAATATTAACTTTTTAATATAAGCGACTGCTCTGCCACTTGCCTCGATTTTATCAGAGTTCAAGCTACCTGCCCGCAATCGCCTGCGCTCATGCGCTGGCAGGCGGGCCGACCCATGTATTATTTCAACAAATTATATTATAGCAAATTTGATACGAATCTAATAGATTCTGCACCTTGTACCAGTGTATTAATACACTGGTACAAAAGTAATGGCACGAGTAGAAAGAACGATTATTTGATATGATGGAATTCTTCTATGATAAAAACAAAGATCAACAGTGGGCTTTCGACAGGAGAGGTTCAAACGCGGCTTAGACAATTTGGTCCAAATTCATTTCCGGAACCAAAGCCTCCTACCCTGCTTTCTCGTTTTCTTTCACAATTTCATAATGCGCTGATGCTTCTTCTTTTGGGAGCTGGCGTCGTATCGCTTGCTATTGGAGAATCTCTTGATGCTTCGTTTATTCTCGCGATAGTTTTTGTGAACGCTTCATTTGGCGTGTTTCAGGAGTACAAAGCAGAGCGTGCGTTATCCGCATTAAAGACGCTTACCATAACTATGGTACGGGTTTTTCGAAACGGAAAAGAGATGAAGATTGACAGCAAAAGCCTTGTCCCTGACGATATCATCGTGCTTGAAGAGGGGGATAAAATTCCTGCTGATTGTAAAATTCTTGAAGCGTTTCATGTAGAAGTAGATGAGTCAGCGCTTACTGGTGAGTCAATGCCTGTTTCTAAATCTACAGCTGGTAAAGATGCATCGCAATTATACTTAGGGACAACGATGACGCATGGACGTGCACTGGCTAAAGTTACAAAAACTGGAATTTTTACTAAATTTGGATCAATTGCTGCCACGCTTGCGTCCATGAAAACGACGAATACCCCACTTCAGGTGAAGCTTGAAGCTTTTACGAAACGCATTGGCGTCGTGGGTATTATGGCCGCGCTTATTGTATTTGTCTTATCTTTTTCTAAAGGGCATGGCATGATGGAAAGTTTTCTTTTTGCAATAAGTTTGGCAATTGCTGCCGTGCCAGAAGGACTTCCCGCCGTGATGACAATAGTATTGGCTCTTGGTGTCGAGCGAATGGCAAAACGGGGAGCTATAGTACGAAGATTAGCAGCAATTGAGACTTTAGGATCAGTAACTGTGGTGGCTACTGATAAGACTGGGACGATTACGACCAATAACATGGCGGTAAAAAAAATATGGATTGACGGATCAGTCTATTCATTTCACGAAAAGAAGGCCATAGCGCATGAAGCGGGATCGTTGCTTTTGACCTGCGGTATAGTCTGTTCCACAGCATCTCTTGCGCAGTCGATAGATGATAAAAGCGATCCCCTTGTCATCGGCGATACGACAGAAGGAGCAATACTTCTTTATGGTCACGCACACGGGATAGACCCAAAAATTGTTCGTTCAGAATGGGTCAGACATGATGAAATATCTTTTAGTTCAATAACCAAGCGTATGTCAGTGATTGTGTCAAAAAATAAAAAGCAATATATTTTTACAAAAGGCTCCCCAGAGTCTGTGTTATCAATTTGTACAAAAATTGCTTATGGAAATAAAACTATATTATTTACGAAAGAAAAAAGGGATGAGATGTTTAGAAATTTTGAAACATTTGCACGTCAAGGATTACGTATGCTGGCGTTTTCATATCGGCAAGATGGTGAGATGAAAAACATTGAATCGAACCAAATATTCTTAGGTTTTGTCGGCATAGCTGATCCAGTGCGAAAAGAAGTTCCTAGTGCTGTGGCAAGTGCAAAGAGAGCTGGCATTCGTACACTTATGATCACGGGAGATAATGCACTTACGGCTGAAGCGATTGGGATAGAAAGTGGAATTATTACTAAAGGAGATACGATTATTTCATCAGATCAAATTCGCTCTATATCAGACAACGAATTGTCAAAAATATTACTTCGCGTTCATATTTATGCTCGTATGGCACCAGATGATAAATTGCGAATCGTTCGATTGTTGCAGGAATCAGGAGAAACGGTCGCGGTGACCGGCGATGGGGTCAACGATGTATTGGCTCTCAAAAAAGCAGATATAGGAATTGCGATGGGAAAAACTGGTACTGACGTCGCCAAGGAAACTGCAGATATGGTGATTACTGATGATAACTTTGCGACTATTATTCACGCAGTAGAAGAAGGTCGTTCTATTTTTCGTCAAATTAAAAATGCGATTACGTATCTTTTGGCGTGTAATTTCGGTGAAGTAGTCTATATACTCCCAGCGACATTTTTTAATCTGCCCGTTTTAACACCTTTGCAAATTTTATATATGAATATCGTCACAGATGGCTTACCTGCGATATCTTTAGCATTCATCGGTCGGGATCCTCGGGTGATGAGTGATAAACCGCGAAAGAGTATATCCATACTGGAAAAGCATGATACTCGCTATATCGTGATATTGGGAATTGCTACCGCGGCATTAGGATTTATCAGTATTTTTATGGGAGATTTAGGTTCGGCCACACTTCTTGTGCGTACGACTGCCGTATTCACCGTCATTATGCTGGTGCAACACTTTGTCCTTATGGATATTTGGTTTGTCTTGGCCAAAGCGAGAAAAACGATGAGTTTACTCATGCATCCAGTGTTTTTGGCTGCCGTGCTCCTTCCGTTTATTTTATATCCGTTTATGCTCTATATTCCGACTATAGCGAAAGTGTTTGAGACAGCGCCTCTTTCGGTAATGCATCTTGTCCAACTTATATTTCTCTCACTTGGCGTGTTTATGGTGACATGGGGACTGCGGCGTGTACGGTAATACGATATACGGGTACGTCTTTTCCGCCGAGTTCGTATTTATATCTCTCTTGTCCCTGAAGAAAGTTATATTCTGTGTAATTATTTTCAATCGCCCAGAGTATCATCTTGGCTTTAACGTAAAAACCTGATCCTTGATAGGCAGTGTCAAAGCCTGAGTTGTAGAGAAGAAGCGTCCGATCGACCACAAAAAGAATTACCGAGGCGACTAAAGATCCATCTTTGGTCGTAAGATTAGCTTGGAGTAGTTGTATCTTTGGCAGTGTTGAAAGAGACATAAAAAACGTTTCCATGTCTTTCGTAAGAAATACTCTTTTATCGTCTGATTGTTTCATAAGTGCGAGAAGCGCGTTGATATTTATTTCCTTTGTTACCCAAAAATT
>CAYHQC010000083.1:0-4248 GCA_964358845.1 uncultured Gammaproteobacteria bacterium
CCTATCCGGATATTCCGTGGAGCCGCCGGCTCGCCATCGCCGACCCGACGACCTTAGCGGTGTATTTTGAGGACGGTCTTGCGGTCATCGGAGTCGGGCTGGCGACCGCAGCAATAGGCCTATCGTATTACACCGGGAATGTGCTGTGGGATGCCGTTGGGTCGATTGTCATCGGTATCCTCCTAGGCGTCGTCGCCGTGATATTCATCGTCAAGAATCGCGCGTATCTCATCGGCCGCTCCATTCCCGAAGAAGAGCGCGACGAAATGATAGCGTTCCTGACCGCGAACCCGGCGATCGAGCGCGTCATCGATTTCAAGTCATCGGTGCTCGGCATCGGCGTGTACCGCATAAAATGCGAGGTGGAGTTCAACGGCTCCGTGCTTTTCAGGGAAGCATACCAGCGCAAGTACCTGCGCGAACAGTACGAGGAGGTGAAGACCGATTACGAGGCGTTCAAACGCTTTTGCGTGGATTACGCCGACCGCATTCCGCGCCTTATGGGCAAGAAAATAGACGAGATAGAAGCACAGCTGAAAAAACGCTTCCCCGCTCTGGAGCACATCGATATCGAGATAAACTGACGTGTGTGCTTGTCCACAGCGCCGAGCTAGACGCTCTCCTTAAACTCCTTAGGTTCTAAAACAAAAGGTTTCTGACCTTTTCCCCGCAACGTTGTTTTTTGCCTACGAAAATGAGATATACCAATCCTACACATCGCCGTTCATAAACATTCCGAAGACATTCTTTCTGTGCCACGCCATTGAATCCTGATTTGGTCGTGATCTGGAGTCCTGTGGTAGAAAAATCGGTAAACCATGTTTACTTTTTAGATAGGGTATTTTCTGCGCATTCGCATGCACGTCAACCTTAAAATCTTTTGTAAGCGTAAAGAAACCCTTATCAAAGGCCCAATGTAAGTTTCTCTCAAGAGCGAGGCCATTTGACGGATGGCTACCTCCGCCAGATGCACGTGCAAGGATATGAGCAGCCTCAAGATTTTTAAATTCTTTGTGTTCAATAACCAAATCCGATCCAGTAATCGCACACTTGTCTTCGTAGAAGTAAAGAATCAAGTCTCGAAATGAACGACTCCTTACAACGCGAGTGGTTTCATATTTGTCCTCTTCGGTTACAGGTGCGTGTTCAACCGGTTCTCTAAATGCCTCCTCAAGAATCTCTTTAGGAATAATCTTTTTACCGATTGTGATCTTGGACAATCCACCCAAGAAGGTAACTTCATTAAGAGCGACTACCGCATGGGTACCTCTCCGTGGATCAGCTGATGCTAACAAGGAGGCTAGTTGCGAGTACTCACGGTCGCCTTCGGCATATTTGAATAGCTTATAAGTGAGACCTTCTGGCGCATCCGGAGGTACTATCTTAACGAAGACAACGATATCATTTGGATGATAGAAGGAGTGATCGGGATCGTTTGCGCTATTTAAATAGATTCTATATTCATCTCTATCCTCATTCTCATCCAATGTTGCATGTTTGCTATTGCGGTAAACATAATTCGTCAAAACGGGTTCATTCGCAAAAGGCGGAATTACAGAGAGTAAAACGTGATCATTTAGCATCACTTCGCTGAGCGGCGGAAAAAAACTTACGCAAGTCTTTGCTACTAGAAAAAAGCGACCGGCACCTCGTGCTTGCCCACGGCGAATACCTAATTCGTTGGCATTAAGCCTATGAATGTAGGCTATATTTGCAAGGAAATTTTCCATGGCGATACAACTGGACTCTCCTGTTGTACAGGATTATTGGCAAAAAAGAAAGCCACAGAATCCGCTATTGCTTTAGCAAAACGTGGCGGTACGGCATTGCCAACCATCTTGTACTGATCCCCTGTTGAACCTAAGAATTTGAAGTCGTCGGAGAATGATTGCAATCTGGCAGCCTCTCTGACAGTGATTGATCTCCCCTGTTCCGGATCCGGATGAATGTGCCGCAAACCATCCTTATGGAGATGAGATACTATCGTGTTGCTCTGTTTTTGCGGTTCAAGCACATAATACTTGTGAACGTTCGATACTTTGCCGGTTACTTTTGTATAGAGTTCTTTAAGATCGTCGATTTTTTTATATTTTCTTTCCCTGCGCATTCCGTCAAGAGCAAGTTCTTGGAATATTCTTATGTCACGCTCACTGTGGAAACGAGGTTTATGGTTAAGAGTATCCGTGCTTTTGGGTAGATGGGAAAATTTAGCCCGCTCCTTCTGATTTTGGTTGGGAACTAGTTTGGGAAGGTCAAGAATTGCTTCAGCAACTGTCATTTTTTTCTTTACTTTGAAACTCGGCAAAATTCTACTATAAAAATCTTCGAGTAACTCCTGAGGATCGCCTTCAAAAGAATCGTTTCGAATACCGAAAAGTATCAATCGTTTTCGATTCTGCGGAACGCCGTATTCCGAGGCATCAAGAACGGCATGTCTCCCAATGTCATTGATGAGAGAGTAGCCGACTTCTTTGAACGATTCTCTAACCCTTTCAATAATCGCTACGCCCCCTGGTCGGGCACTTAACATTCCTGGAACATTCTCGAAAACTATTGCTCTCGGGCGATAATGCGCTACTAACTTTATATACGTCTCAAAAAGAAAATTCCTGTAATCATTCTCCATTCCGTTTTCGTCGCGGATGCGCCCCGCAATGGAATATGCCTGACAAGGGGGACCGCCCACAACTAGATCAACACCTTTGCCCTGCTTTTCTATCAGATTGCTCAATCCGCGACCAGATCCGTACTCAGGGTCGTCACCCCAACCTTCCAAGAGTTCCCTTGTTCTCTGTACGTCAAAACGCAACACTCGGTCCTCTGCATTTTCGTATCCCCACTTAGAACGAAGACGGTTCGCAAGCGTATCTCTAGCAGATTTTTCCCATTCAACACAAGCAATGGTCTCGAAGCAATCGGCCATTTCAAAACCTTCAGTCAGACCGCCACAGCCTGCAAAAAGATCTAGAGTTGTTATTTTATTATTTCTTGTTTTCATGTTTTTTTTTCAAGAAAAACAAAATTTGCTTACCTATATAATAACCCAGAATTGGCGGTACCGCGTTCCCCACCTGTCTATTTTGTTGAGTCCTAGTGCCAAAAAAAACGAAGTCATCGGGAAAAGACTGAAGCCTTGCATTCTCTCTTACCGTGGGAACCCTATTATACCTGTAGTGGAAATGATTCCGATGGCCTGTATCAATTGTCTTAGATGGCCTCTTGCTATGGTACCTAGTCCACGCCTCATTGAATTTACGGCTCGTTCCAACCCCTGGTGGTAAATCCTTATAATTGCCACCTTCTGGAACAAGAGATATTACCGTCTTAACGAGATCGGTATGGTTCGTAGCGACATGGTTATATAGCTTGCTTGAGTGTTTTCTCATTTTTCTTTGATATTGCGTTTTTGGATTAGTTGAATAATTGCTGACCTCTTTGCCTAAATCTTTTCCAAGGGCCGGCAAATCGCTAATGGCATCTGAGGTAGTTATGTGATTGTCCGGAGTATGGGTCGATGTTGGAAACACAAACCTTCCAAATTCTTTTTTTAGGCCAACAAAGATTACCCTCTTTCTTATCTGCGGAACTCCGTAGTCAGCAGTGCACACGATTTCCATCGTAATGTTGTACCCAATCGCAGTTAGTCGCTTTATGATTTCATCTTTCACGGCTCCATCATAAAGTCGAGCAAGGCCTGGAACATTCTCAATCAAAAAGGCCTTGGGCTTGAATTCTTTTACCGCATCAATAAAAGATAGGTAGAGCCGATTTCGTTTATCATCAAAGTTTCTTGTGCCCGTGAGAGAGAACCCCTGGCATGGCGGGCCACCTACGATGATATCTACTTTGTCACCGACGACTTTTTTTATTGCCTTTAACGCGTTCTTATTAAATAAATCAAGATTCAGCACCTTACTACTCTTATGGTTTTTTTCAAAAGTACTTAACGAGGCCGCGTCGTTGTCGACGCCTAAAATTACCTCGTATCCCGCATCCATAAATCCTCGTGAAAGTCCACCACATCCGCTAAACAAATCCAACACCGTGAGCCTCGTGTTGCTTCTCATGAAAAAAGTATACCAAGAATCTTGAAAAAGCTGGCCCTCAGTCATCCCACAAATCTTACCCTTAGGGAACCGCGCCACAAATGGCATATACTGGGCGTTATGAAGAATGTCCTCGTCGTCGGTGGTTCGGAAGAATATACGGGGGCGGTCTTTTTGGCGGGTATCAGCGCGCTTCGCGCAG
>CAYHQC010000084.1:0-4242 GCA_964358845.1 uncultured Gammaproteobacteria bacterium
CCTCCAAACGCTTCATCGTGGAAAAAACAATCAGCTAATTGGCAACAGGTCTATTATCTTATCATGCACTGAGTTTTCCATAGGAGTCAAGTTTTCCCTTCGGTTTTTGCAGTTGCTTTACGGCATAGTCCATGAAGATATTTGCCACAAGCTCTATTGACCGACAATACCGATCCAACTGGTCGTCAGTTTTGTTTTCGGTATCGACCGGATATTTTGCTCGCATCTCCTGGACAGTCATATTTTATGATTAATTTCCTTCTTGCTCAATACGTTTTTTAATTCGTCGCATAGCGCTATCTCCTCCAGGGTTATGTCTTCTTCAGTTTTTTTTACTGCTGCAAAGTACTTTTGTTCTTCTTCTGAAAAATATGGCCATAAGTTCGGACGCCTTGCCCAAAAGATCAGTAGGCTTTCATCCAAGACCCGGCATAGCCTGTCACACAGAGAAATAATCAGATTAGTTTTCCGTTTGTTCATAAATCCAGCCTCCCGGGTGTTGAAATATCAAGTAAAAATTAAGATGCCCGATACCACGACGGTTTTTTTTCAACACCAACTTAATATCGTCGTTATGCTTGCCGTCATTACCAAAAGACCGTTCAATGAGGAATCCAAGATCACATACGGTTTGAATATTGCCTGAACCCTTGTATTCAAGATTTTTTGATTCAATACCCTCGCGAACGACCATATTGGAGAGTTGAGAAAGGGCTAATATGCAACAATCAGCTTCTTTGGCTAACTTCTGAAGATCAAGCGCCACCTTTGAAAGCCGTGAGTATTCATCACTCCCCGGCGCATAGACATTCTGAATAAAATCAATAACAATAAACTCGTACTTATTGGCGAGAATTTCTTTTTTAATCTCGCTAAAATTGTAGGTGTTATCGTAGAATGATAGATAATCTTCATACGCCTGCACTTTTCCCTTTGCCGTCTGTAGTTGTTCAAGCTCAATGAGTGTGAGAAGTCCGGAGCGTACACGAGTAGACTTAAGATTGGCTACTGACCCCAAAAGACGGGATACAAGCATCTCATTTGATATTTCAAGGGAAAAATAGCAAGTCTTGAATCCGTCACGAGCGATATTGAACATTATCTGGGAAGCAATGTAGCTTTTCCCTATCCCGGTTTGACCTCCCAAAATAACCAATTCTTTGCGCAAAAATCCACCATCGAGCTTCTCGTCTACTGTAGGAAACCCAGTCTTGAGAAACTCCATATTGTCCTTGTTGGCTTCTATCATGGCTATAATTTCAGACACTTTTTGCATCACGGTATACCTCCTGTGGTTTGTCGTTTCGTAGAGACATTTTGTACTTGGCAATCTGTGATTGAATCGTAGCGAAGTCGAATCCTTTTT
The DNA here is from genome assembly GCA_964358845.1 of uncultured Gammaproteobacteria bacterium. Lineage (GTDB taxonomy): Bacteria > Patescibacteriota > Microgenomatia > UBA10105 > UBA927 > UBA927. The sequence continues at coordinate 1,367 of CAYHQC010000084.1, forward strand.
CCTTCCAAAACCTATCCCGGGTCAACCATTCCGCGCAGGCCCATATGTCCGCTTCTGTGTAGGATTGGAGAATCTTTTTAATTGACGCGGCCTGTTTTCCAAACATGGGGAACAGGTTGGTGCCGTAGGTTCGATTAAACTCAATAACAAGAGACTTATATGGAGAAGCAACATTAGATTCCTGTGTCTTATCACCAGTATCTTTAGATACTGTATTATGTATTATTGCTGTGACTTTCTGGATAGTGCCAACCGGTCCCTCACGAGAGCTAAAATTGATATATAGACGGTTAGAGTCATTTCCATTCGTAAGGTACAATTTGTCACTTACGATGAAGTACTTGATTTGATGCGTCGGAACGACTTTACCACTTGGTAATTTCTTACTCGTAAGTGACTTTTGGTAACTTACGAGATTATTGTTCACCAATTCATCTACATATCGTCGAAGTACAGGCTTTTTTGATATTTTCAATGCATGCATCAGGGTATATTGAGAAGGAAAACACACGCCTTTCGCACCTGCGTAATAGATAAGCGTCAATAGCAATCGTTCAGCGCCGGGTGATAGTGTCATAAGATTGAATGTTTTATTTTTGTTTGTACCCATGTTCTTCTCCTTCTTCTGGTGGTACCTTGAGGTACCCTAAACCGCCACACACACCGCACGTTTCTTTTCCCCAATTGACTGTCTTGTGGCCACGACAAACCGGACACATGACAGGGATATATGCTGGCTTTACTGTTTTTAGTTCAACTGAAGTTTCCATATCTTCTCCTTGCTTCTTAAAAATTATTTATTGATCCAGCCGATAAACTGTTTTTTCGTTTTCTTATCGTGTCTCTTGCGAAAGGCAGCAATCGGATTTTTTTGATCTTGTAAAATTTGTTTGATTGATTTCATACTTCATGGTCACGCTATTCATCTCCATTTTTTCCCAACAAAAAAGACGCCCCTGAAATATCCAATTTGGATACTCAGAACGCGTCGGTTTTTCCGTTTAGGCGTCGATTGAGGGTTTTCCCCTCCGTTATTAAGATTAACTTAAAATATCCCGTTCTGTCAAGCCCACCCTTTTCAAGTGTCTTGAAAAGGAATAGAATTAAATTACAATTTAATAGTTGCCTAAACCCGTTAGAAATAGTGGGCATGGCTGATAAGACCTCAACAGCAATAAGCTCTTCCTAGAGCGCTGTTGAGGCTGTCATTCGAAAGGATGTCAGGTGACGTAAGTCATCGCTAGGGGGAGCTTTTTGGATAGCTTCAGTTAAAATATATGAAAATAGTTATAAAAAAACGCTATTTAGGAATCACCGCCTCAGCCTTAAGTGTATTTCTCGCGTATTGGTTTGCCAATGAAGTTTTCATTAAATTGTCTCAAGAGGGGTTTACCTTTTTGATACTTCCCTCAATTTTTCTTATTTCAACCGTCTATGCGTTTAACTACTGGTCGGATTTGAAATCAAAAGAGGATGTTATGGATGAAGCAAGCGATGAAGTCTCCCACGGCGATCCGGTAATTGCTCAAAAAGTAAAAGAACACCTTTGGAATAAATACCATGACGAGGCCTACACCATAAATATACTCAAAGGGGGTGAAAAATAATGAAAATAGTCTTATTTATTGTCTATTTTCTGTTAGTAACGATTGTTGCTGCTGCAATGAGGTCACCAGAAAGTACAGTGCCACCCATATCTAACGCAATGATCGTGGTAGGTATTGTCTTTGCGGTGATCTATGGAATAGGAAAGCTGATAAAAAAGATGTTAGTTAAGAGGATGGAATAGATAAATATGACAAAATCAAAGTTCTTTCTCATGGTTTTGCTGTTAGTATTTGTAGCGGGAGTTTTTTATTGGTTTCAGTGGCACCCATCACAGACAAGGTCTTATTGCCATAAAATGATCGTGGATTTACAAGGATCTGTTGAAGAATTAAGGAATGAACGTGAAATTGCTAGATACAAAGCCTTATTTGATAGCTGTTTGAACGAACATGGATTAAAATAGAACGAGCTATATTTAATCTAACATAATGTAGTAAACGCTTTGAGTCTCAAAAAGTACGCAAATCGAGCTTTTTGAGCAATCCTGAGATAACGAAGATACTTCCGTGTTAGTTTCCCGTTGTAACTCTTTCGCTTGACTTTGCTTTCGATAACTTCAAGTTCAGGGTTGCTTATAATCCTGCCCATCCTTTTTTCCATGCCGCTAAGATTTTTACTTTCATAGGTGAGGTAATTACAATGTCTACAGGCGAATCGCTCACCTCTCCTGTAAAGCACGCCAACACGCCTATCACAATATGGACAGGAGAACCAAAATCGCTTACCCCCATAGGTACAAGAAGTCGTTACCAATGGAATCTGATAATTTATTTTTTCACCAGACAACCAGTACCAAAGGCGTATGTATTGCTCCTTACCCTCAAGGCTAGAAATCTCTATGCCCATGGGGTTTTTCAACGCTAATATTCCCATTCCTCCTCCTTCGCTTACTCCATAAGCATAAAGTACGGAGGTGTCTATTTTTTCAAGATAATCGGCCGGAATCCTATTATAGAAATTCATATATCTATCATCTCACAAAATATGCCGAAATCATTAGAGATTCGGTTATAATCAGCTTTTTTATATTAGCCTCAAACCTGATATGAAATTGAAGCTAATAAGGTTGTTTAGTTTAATTAGGTGTTTAGAGATATTTTCTGTACCGCGCCACACGGTTCTTCTACCTTATCTAACCACACCTGCCTTTATAACGGCTTCTGTGCCGTTACCTAGGGTTTCTAGGTAGTATTGGCAGAATAACTTTTGCTTGATTAGACCTGTTGCCAATTAGCTGATTGTTTTTTCCACGATGAAGCGTTTGGAGG
>CAYHQC010000085.1:0-4230 GCA_964358845.1 uncultured Gammaproteobacteria bacterium
GTGCTCGGTTTGCTTCATCGTGAGCCAAAAATGGAATAAGAGAGGCTGGTGCGCCCACAACTTGTCTTGGAACAATGTCAACATATTGAACCAAAGATGTATCAGCTTCCATAAATTCGCCTTTGTAACGAACCGGGATACGATCTGTCTGAATCACTCCTTTTTCGTCCATAGCTAAATCAGCATGAGTAATGTACATATTTATTTCGTCATTTGCGTCAAGATACTCAATCGTATCTGTGACTCGAACCTTAGCAATGTCTCCATGCATCGTTTTTTCAACCTTTCGATATGGCGTTTCCAAAAATCCGTATTCATTAACCCGTGCATAAAGAGCCATATAGGTCACAAGTCCAATGTTTGGACCTTCAGGAGACCTAACAGGATCAATACGTCCATACTGAGATGAATTGATATCACGAATGGAAAAACTTGCGCGTTCACGCGATATGCCCCCGACACCCATGACAGTCAAACGCCGCAAATTGTCAACTTCAGCCAACGGATTTGTCTGATCGAGAATTGTCGAAAGTTGACTCGTGCGAAAAAAATCATTGATGGAAGCGATAATTGGACGTGCATTCACCAAATGGGTTGATGTAAGATCTTCAGCATTTGGACCTGCTAAGCTCATTTTTTCTCGTATGGATCGCTCTAAGCGCAATAACCCAACACGAAATGCATTAGTCGCGACTAATTCGCCAACCCGACGCACGCGTCGATTACCAAGATGATCGATATCATCTACATCTCCTTTTCCATTGACAAGATTTATAAGATAACGAACGCCACCAACGATATCATCTTTCGTAAGCACCCAATTTTCTTTGTTGTTTGGAACATCAAGTCCCAACTTTTTGTTCATTTTATATCGACCAACGCGCTCTAAAGAGTAACGACGATAATCAAAAAACATGGTACGTAAAAGCTCTTGTGCGTTATCCAAAACAACTGGCTCTCCGGGACGCAAACGTCGATATAACTCTAATACAGCTTCGCTTTGATTGGTTGTTGGATCTTTTGCAAGTGTTGCTTTTATGAATTGATGATCTGGGTTGACATCTACATCAGCAAATAATCGTTCTATCTCTTCATTGCTCGTAAATCCTATAGCACGCAAAAATGTGCTCGCGACAAACTTACGACGTCTGTCGATGCGAACCATAAGTACATCATTTCGCGTCACAAAAAACTCAATCCAGCTTCCGTGCATCGGACGAATTTCTGCACTATAGAGTGTACGACCGGTCGAAGGATCTACTTCTCCAGTAAAATACATACCTGGAGATCGAACGAGTTGATTGACGACACAACGCTCAATACCATTGATAACAAATGTCCCACGATCCGTCATCTCAGGGATGTCACCCAAAAATACTTCTTGAGAGAGTTGATGACCTGTCTGTTTATTCGTAAGAGTTGCTTTAACTTTAAGCGGCATGTCATACGTTAAACCTTTTTGCATCGCAACGGGCGGGGTGAGACGTGGTCGACCGAAATAGTAATCCCCAAAAGCTAACTCCCAATTTTTTCCGGTAAAATCAGTCATTGGGGTTACTTCTTTAAGAAGCTCTTTGATACCATGCTCCAAAAACCATTGATACGATTCGCGTTGTACCAACGTAAGATCCATGCGAGGCAGATTAGAGTAATCCGTTCCCCAGTATTCGCGCTTTTTAAAGGTAGAGGATGTTTGAGTCATCGTACTATGGGTAAATAAGTTCGCTTGCAGTGAACGACAAAAAGAAGCGAACAATGAACGTTCGCCTCCTTTAGCTTGAAACTTATGCTATTATATCGACTTCAATTAGATTGTCAATACGACAAATATTTTCCAATATTTTCTTTATGCTCGACGTAAGTTTGAGCACAATGGATTTGTTGATTTTTATCATGAAGGTAAAAAATACAATCAGTCTCTTCAGGATAAAGTACAGCCTCAATTGCATCAAACCCAGGATTACTGATTGGTGTCGGGGGCAATCCTTTGTACTTGTAGGTGTTGTACAGCGAATCACTCTGCTTTTCTTTTAAATCAATATTCCCCCACCATCGATCATTTACTATCCCTTTCGTGTATTGCATCGTCGCATCAATTTCTAATTTCATACCTATATCAAGCCGCTTCCAGATAATTCCAGATATAAGCTTCATGTCGTCAGGCCCAGCTGCCTCACGCTCTATAAGTGATGCAATTTTAACTCCAGTAGTCCACTTAATATTCTTTGCAGTAAATTGAGGAATCAATGGACCAATTTTTTCATTAAATTTATCTATAAAGCGCTTTGCAATCTGCGTTGGCGTTTCATCAAGAGGCAGCAAATATGTTTCAGGAAAATATACACCCTCTTTGTATTCTAGTGAGTCAGCGTTTACGTTATTCCATTCAGAAAGCTGTTTGTCTGTCCACCCCAGTCGCATCGCAAGGGATTCGCCAGTTTGTTCTTTTCTCAGTCCCTCTCTTATGGTCACCCATACCAAATCCGGATGATCAGTAAGCTTTGTTAAAACTTGCCACATGGACATACTGGAAGAAAGTCGATATCCGCCGGATACAGGGATCTTATTCATGCCTTTTATACGCGAAACTACTCGGTACACCAACTCATTACGAATAAAGCCTTGTTTTTTAAGTGACGCGGCTGTCTCAAATCCTTTTATATCCTGTGGCACGACAAACACGCTCAAAGAAGGAGCATCTCCAACTGATCTTGTCATATACCAGCTACTAACCACGAGAAAACTGAATACGAAAACAAACACTGAAATAAAAGAGGTAAGAAATTGTCGCATCGGATATCTATTATATAGTAGACACAGTACGCTTATTTGATATGATTAGCATATGAATATAAATATCCGCCTTATTTATCTTTATTTATTCGCGTTTGTCGGTCTTTTTACCATTGTCATAGGCTCTGTGCGCATGGTCGATTTGGGTCTTAAAGTTTTTGTATTTAAAGACGCTGATAAATATGAGTATGCATCTCCCCAGCCAGTCGATGAAAAAATGAAATTTGATGAGGTAAAAGCCAAGGAACAAGCAAATCGTGATCAAACACGAAATCGCCAAAGAGAATTCTCGGGTTCGATAGCCATGATTGCCGTCGGCTTACCGCTTTATCTTTATCACTGGCGGACAATTCAAAAGGAAAATAAAAAGAAAAGCTAGCTTTTCTTACTTCTTCACAATCTTTATAGAATTCACTACCACAGGGGTAACGGGTGTAGACCCTTCACCATTAAGACTCATGGGTGCTTCCGCTATTTTATCTACAATCTCCATTCCATTTTTAACTTTGCCAAAAATAACATAAGCATGCGGCAATGCCGTGTCTTTATGCATAATAAAAAATTGAGATCCATTCGTGTTTGGCCCAGAATTTGCCATCGCTACTATACCTCGTGTGTATTGACCCTCAAACGACTCATCGTCAAATCTATACCCAGGCCCACCACTTCCTGTTCCGTCCGGATCTCCGCCTTGGATCATAAATCCTTTAATCACGCGGTGAAAAATTGTCTTGTCATAAAAATTTTTCTCTGAAAGGGTCACGAAGTTATTGACCGTTACAGGCGTCGCACTCGCAGTGAGTACAATAGTAATATCACCCACTGATGTAGAAAGAATAGCTTCATATTGCTTCGATACGTCAATCATTGTTGCTGACGCTGATGCCGGTTGTTCTAAAGGTGAAACAATCTCTTTTGATTTTTGTTTACGCGCCATACTCAATCCTCCCCCAATAATAAGTACTACCACAATCCCAATCACGATATTTTTTATATGCATGAGATATTTACTATACCAAAATTTAATCGATAACAACATAGCCATCTTCTAGGTATTTTTCCCAAGTCTCAATCCAACGAACTGAACACAAGCATATCTGGCATCGCATAGTTTATAAGTCCGCTTTTCCCTAATATAGCCTAAGCTGTTTGCGCATCTTGCGATAAGACGGTTGGTCCCAAGCCGAACGAGAGCAGATATTTCTGCTTCTTCCAATCCACCCCCCAGCTTTTGTAGTCCTCTGAGTATTGGTTGTTTTACACAATGCACAAAATGTATCGTACCGTTTACGTCTGTGATAACCCATAGGTCTTGACAAAGCTCTCTCTCTCTCTCTCTCTGCAAAAATATGGTCAATAGTAATTTATGGGAGGGATAAATATGTCAAGTACCCCGTTTTTCAAGAACACTTTCTGAGTATTTTTGTTTATACTGAT
>CAYHQC010000086.1:0-4159 GCA_964358845.1 uncultured Gammaproteobacteria bacterium
TCCAAAACCTCTCATCACAGCTATTAAATGAAGCTATATCGCAACAAGTCTAATCCATGACCCACATAGTCTTTCCTGTGGTATCATATTCCCCAAACACGACGAGGCAACGATAAATCGAATCGGTGGAAAATACGGGTTATTTGCAAAACCAATACAAATCAGGTTTACCACTGGCATCAAAAAGGTGCGTATTTATAAATTTTATTTTTTACCACATATGACACTCCAAACCGTAAAATCATTTATACGGGACATTTCTAAAAAATAATGACTTCTTTCATCATCCCTAAAATATCAAGGTCTGAATACATGAAGCGCCTTCGTAAACGTCCTTTTGAAAATATGAAGACAATCCAAGCCGTTGAATCGTTGCTTATAAACAAGCGTGGATATATTTTTAAAATGCCGCCGCCAGGAACACCGATTATACTGCTTGTCTCAGGCGGACTTGATTCCACAAGTCTTTGGGGATTGCTTCTGGAAAAATATGGGCTTCATGTATACCCGCTTTTTCTTTATCGGGACAATCACCGATCAAAAAAGGAACATACCGCGGCAAAATTTTTTTCTATCTATTTTCATAAACGATATCCAACCTTGAGTGAAAAAGTATATACATTTTCTACCAGACTCTCACCGCCTGAAATTATGCGTGCCCTCAAAAATCCACTCCGCTATTATCATCCACAGCGACTTCTGGATCAGATAAATACAAAAAACGGGTCGCTTGCCAACAATATGCCTAATTGTCATCCGCAACGAGTTCTTCCATATCTCCATGTATTTTACTGTCTGGTATATTCGCAATACCTGCTTGAGCACTTTAATATCAGGGCGAAAACAATCTTTACCGCTATTCTCGTCGGAGACGGTCTGTTTGTTCCCGGCCAAACGTTCACCTCATTGCAAACAGCACTCTTGAGTATTTGCAGTGTTACCGCTGAATATGATTGGCAATACTGCTCCTTGCCGCTTGAAAGAGAGCTCGGCTATTGGATGGAAAAAAAGGACCTTATTATAATTGGTCACGCGTTGGGGATACCCCTGGAAAAAACCTGGAGCTGTTATAAGGCGGGAAGATATCAATGCGGCAACGAATGTCTCACATGTCACTCGCGTCGCCTTGAATTTCGCCGCGCGCATATTAAAGATAAAACGCAGTATGCGTTTAACCAGCCGAACCGCCGCATCATTCTTTTATTGCAGCGACTGCTTGACAAGGCGCTGCATCTTGTTTATGCTACTTTGAAAGGGGGACGTGCATGAAAAACACTAAAAAAACATATATAAAACCGTCTATACGAAAAATAAAAGTTGTTGCAACGGCGGCTATTGCTGAATAAGGTGTAATCACACTACAAATTTTTCCATGTTGATGAAAACGGAGCATCGTGTCAAAACAGAAAAAAATGTATATTCAAAAAAAAGTAAAGATGGGATAATACTTCTTAAAGAAAACCGCGCATTTATTCTTCAATTAAATTGTACCGGAGAATTTCTGTGGAAATTATGCCGTCAGCCGATTTCCATTTCAAGCCTTATAAAAAAATTGACACGTACGTACGGCGTGTCGAAAGAAATAGCGCATCATGACGTGTCGGAATTTATTAAACAGTGCCTTCACGAAGGAATCATGAAGCGCATTGATTGACGCCCAACTGCCGTTAACAAACACAGCCGTCGCTTTTCCAAGAATCATGGATCGGTTGACAATCCACGGGTCATCCTGATTATTAGCATCTCCTTTTGTTACAATTTCTAACTCATTTTGGCCAACAACGTGCTTTATAATCCTATGTATGATAATCCTTTTTCGTCCAGGTAAAACAAATGCTATAACGTCACCAGGACAAAGCGATCCCGCATGTACGCGCGCTATATGAATGCGTTGTCCATTTTTAAGTGTCGGTTCCATGCTGTTTCCGTTTATTCGACACTCCACACATGCGCCATATGGCACGCTTAGAATCATTTTTTGTATTACTGCCGCGTCATTTTTCACATTATTCCTCTGATTCGATAACACGCATTATTTTCTGAATTTTTCTTTCCCAACTGTTATCAATGGCCAGACGCCGTTGGGCTTGTTTATTAGAATCCGGCCAGGGTTTGGAAAGCAATGATGTAATATGCTCCTCCCACTCCTCAACCGTTGTCCCGATACGCACATATTCCGGGAATCTTTTTAACTCCTCAATCGGTGTCGACACCACGGGCTTTCTCATATAAAAATATTCAAAAAGCTTCATAGGGTAACAATATTTGTTAAAATCGTATGATGCGCGATAGGGGATGATGCCGAGATCAAAATGATCTATAGCTAAAGCTGTTTGAACTTTTTTATCAAACGCGGGAAGCATATATATATTTGGTAACTCGGCCAATTGTTTAATAAGATTAATTGTCATGGAGGCATGCTGCTCATATGGAAATATTTTTATCGGCCCAAAAAAAACGAACGACATATTATTCATTCTTGGGATGAGATCTAATAATAATTGATAATCAATTCTATAAGTCAACGCTCCGCAATATCCAGCTATTGGTGGGGGAATGCTTTCAAACAATTTGTCTATCTCCAACAATTGCATCTTGCCAGCTTTAGAAAAGTTCTTCTCGTCAAAACCTACTGGTACATGCGAGCTGTTTCTAGACAGTGTACTTTTTGCCTTACCCAAGCTATGAGAATTTATGAACACATAATCAACACTCTTCGCCAGAATAGCCTCTTGCTTTTGAATCACCTGAGATAAGATAGGATTAGTCGACGTAAAGTAGTCAACACAGTCATACACACATGTCATTTGGGGATATTGGTTTTTAACATAAACAACCAAATCCACATCTTCCGGCCAAAAAACCCACAGCACGTTATTTTGCGACAAAGACATTATAGATACGAGGCGACGAACTTCTATTTCTCGATTTAACTTGTACAGACGGCGTAATCCTTGTCGCGAACGCATGTAGAAGAGCGGACGTATGACGCTAAATCTCGGATGTTTTAACAACGTATGATATGCATCGGAAAAATACTCGTAATTGTATGGGTCACCAAATATATATGCATAATCATACAAAATTATTTTTACTACGAACCCACGTTTTAGCAATATCGAGATAGTTTGGAAAACAAAATCACACACCTCGTCTACTTTTTGATGATAAGGGATATATATAATTTGTTGTTTCATTTTGAAAGAAGTCTCCAGAATAAACCTAAAGTTGTTCCCGCAACTAACGTATACGTTTCTTTAAGTGCGTAGATCATGCCTCGTTTTAATTTAAATCGTTTTCTTAACAATATTCCTTTTGCAATATGGGCATATCTCCAAAAATTAATTTTCCACCGGTTACGTATTCTCCGTAATGCAAATTGGTGAGTAAATGAAAAATATACATAACAAATGGTGTCACCCAATAGATAATCCAGTTCGTGGATCATATACTCTGCTTGAGTAAGCCATCGGTCATGCCATACAACATTACCAGAGTTGATATGCATCATGATGCGTCCCGTCCCCAATAAGCGTACGATCAATTCGGCATCGCCTGAAGACTTCGCTGCAGTACCCGAACCCAACCATGTCTTAAATCCCCCTGATTCAAGTAGAGTTTTTCTTCTAATCGCCATATTATTTCCAGAACCAATATGCTGATGACCCTGAGGCGTATAAAAAAATTTATTATCATCCATATAAAAAATACTTGGACACTTTCCCCCACGAGGCCGTGTGGCAATGTTTGGCTTAACTGGTCCAAAAAGAGCATCGATGTTTGGATATGCTAGAAACGTCTTCTTTATTGTCTTTATCCATGTGTTTGACACTATGCAATCATCATCAGTAAATACAACGATATCGGATTTCGACAATCCTACGCCTACATTTTGTTTGGCTGATAACCCAACTATTGCTGTTGTAATTACAGTAACTTGCTTTGAAAAAGCCATATCATCGCGATCCCCAGAGAGGATAAATATCTCATCAGGCAACACGATATTTTTTAAAAGAGAATCAACACAGCGAACTAATTTTTGTCGACGTTGGACAATTGTACAAACCACAACAGCCACCGATAAATTATTATTCATCATGTTTGTTTATTAGACTTGTTGCGATATAGCTTCATTTAATAGCTGTGATGAGAGGTTTTG
>CAYHQC010000087.1:0-4138 GCA_964358845.1 uncultured Gammaproteobacteria bacterium
AAACAATTTAGCAATTTTTGAGAAAAAAAAGATCCGCCGGAAGTGGGATGAGAAACAGGAAAAATGGTACTTCTCGGTTATTGATATTATAGCTGTTCTTACTGAACAACTCGATTTCAAAAAGGCACAAAGCTATTGGACAACACTTAAAAGTCGATTAAAACAAGAGGGAAATGAGTCTGTCACAAAATGTGACAAACTGAAATTTCAATCTGCCGATGGAAAGTATTATAAAACCGACGTTGCGGATGTGGAAACATTATTGCGGCTTATCCAGTCGGTTCCGAGTGCTAAGGCAGAACCTGTTAAGCTCTGGTTGGCTAGAGTAGGCTATGAAAGAATAGAAGAAATAAACGATCCAGAAAAAGCGCTCAATCGTAGCCGAGAATATTGGCAGAAAATGGGCCGAAGCGCGAAATGGGTTCAGCAACGAATGATGGGCCAGGAAATCAGAAATAAACTCACCGACTATTGGAAAGAACATGATGTTAAAGAGCAAGATGCATATGTGATACTGACGAACATCATCCATCAGGAATGGAGCGATGTGTCAGTAGGGGAACACAAAACGCTTAAAAAGCTTAAAACAGAAAATTTACGCGATCACATGACGGATGCGGAGTTAGTGTTTACGGCTTTAGCAGAACTTTCTACCAGACAAATTTCGGAAACGATGGAAACGAAAGGTCTGAAGGAGAACAAAATTCCGGCCAAAAAAGGTGGACGGATTGCTAAAAATGCTAGGATGGAGCTGGAACAGAAAACAGGAAAAAGGGTTGTTAGCGGGTCAAATTATTTTTCGCAAGAACGAAAAAGATTGAAATAAATTTATCACCCTTATGTTTATCACCCTTAGGGTGGACTACCCGCCCGCCACGCGTTGCGACCTGCCCGTTTCGATATGCGAAGCATTGCGGGCAGGGCTTTGCACCCATTCTTAGTAGCGCGTGCGGGATTCGAACCCGCGATCTTCGCCTTGAGAAGGCGACGTCCTAGGCCACTAGACGAACGCGCCAAGCGTATATTTTAACATTAATTTAATAGTTCGCTTGCCTTTTGAGGCTATCGGGACTTGATGATTTTATCAGTTTGGTAATATGTCAATACATTTTGTGCATTCTCAGTAAAAAAATATTTACTCTTCAAATCATAGAGTGTTTTCATGTCTAATACTTCTTGTTGTTTCTTTTGTTGTTTTTCTAAAATATCTCCGGCTAACAAGAGCGGTGTGACACACTCTTGGAGAGTACGGATATGCTGATCAAGAATGAGCACTGGTATCTTTGTGAGCCTGCTGGCTCCCAGAAGTCCTGATTGTTGTATCACCTCCAAAGGTGTCCTTCCCTGCATCCCAATACCGCTGTGTGATCTGGTTGTATTCCAGTAGGTTCCATAGCTTCTTGCTTCCTTCATAAACTCTTCTTCTGTATGGATGAATTCTCCTCTAGGAATCAAGAATTCTTCATCATCTGTTCTATGACTTCTCTCAATGAGATTCTTTCGGATATCCCAATAGGGGTTGTAGGCATAGATGGAGGCATTGAGTGGTTTTAGTGTGTTATTCCAGTCAGTGACTTTCCTGGGTGACCCAGAGCAGAACTCAGCTCCATTGTCCTGGCCAATGGTGATGGGCATGTCCCAGTTGTTGAGAGCTGTGCGCATACAGCCAAGAGCAAAGGTGAGGAAGTACAATCCAAAGGTGGCATTGACCTCATAGGAATATGCCGTAAACCGGAATCTACTTTTGGCATCAATAAGGTTCCACTCATAGCGAGGAATTTCTTTTGTATGTGTTGAGAAATAGTCATACGCTGCCGGAGGCAGTGCTTTCTTGTCGAGGATGTGTTTAGTATCAAGGTGCATATATTCAAAACAGGAGAGTGCTGTGTAATCATACAGGGGACGGTATGAACCATTGGTGGCTCGAGCATGTTCTTTCTTGAGCTCCTTGTTTCTACAGATGGTACGCAACGTGGTAATACCAATAGTAGAGAGGGAGTAGTCAACATCATCACCACTGTCATAAAATTTTCGTCTCAAAAGAGTCTGTAACCGTTTTGATCCTGTTTTGACTCGCAGATCGTTAAAGATCTCTGCAACACGGTCAGCTTGTGCCTCTGTTGCAGTGTGTGGGTGATGATGGGGTTTTGTTGAGAGATCACACAATGGAGACAAGAGTTGAGTAATAACTTCTTCTGAAAGTGATTGAGTAAGAAGGTATTGTTGATCAAGCACAGGTACTAATAAAGAGAAGGCACGTACAAGATGAGATACCGTATTTCGGTGACAGGCAAATGACGCAGCTGTTTCACTCTGAGTCCAATCATCGCGTACCACTCGACGGATGATGCGTAGTTTGGTTACCAATTCATTCTCGTGTTTGTACTGTTTGTATGACATAGGTTCTTTTGGTATATTCTTCATAGACGGTACTCCTTGTAATTGTTGTTACTTTTACAAGAGTACCGTTTTTTGTTTCATCCAATCTACTCCCAACACTTTCAACACTCTAAGGATTGGTTGTTTCACAGAATGCACAAAATGTATCGTACCGTTTACGTGATTTTATCAGTTTGGGCTTGACAAGGCAAGATAATTTTGACACAATAAAATTCGAATTTAAGAGTAATTATTGTCTCCTCGGGCTCAATATACCTAGGGGAGCTTTTTTTGACGAAGCGCTTAACGAGTGAATTCAAATTCACGAGTTTAGCGATCAGTCACCCGCCTGCAATCGCAGCACGAGCCGTCCCCCGCCAAGGCGGGGTGAAAAGGCGACTGCTTGAGATGCGCAGGGTTGATGAATATATATGGATAAACATGTAGTACTTACGAAAGAGGGTTTGGCGACGCTTCAGGCTGAATACGATGACCTGATCCACGTCAAACGTCCTGATGCGGTTTTGAGACTTTCTAATGCCAGAGAATTGGGTGATTTGTCAGAAAATAGCGAGTATTCAGGTGCCAAAGAGTCGCTTGCCTTTATGGACGGTCGTATTACAGAACTTGAAGAGATATTGCACGGCGCTAAAGTTATCACCACGCACTCAAAAACACATGTGGACGTGGGGAGCAAAGTAACGCTTCATTTGAAGGGAAAAGAAATACAATTTCATATCGTTGGCGAGTGGGAAGCAGATCCAACGGCTAAGAAAATTTCTCATTCATCTCCTTTAGGCAAAGCCCTGATGGGCAAAAAGGTAGGGGAAAAAATAGAGGTAGAAGCCCCGGCAGGAAAAATCCTCTACAAAGTAATACGCATTGATTAAATATATGTTATATTCACGCGTCATTGTCATTCTTAGTCTCGCAATCAGCGGGAAGGATGTGTAGTGACGTTTGTTTAAAGTAGTACACATTAATCCCGCGAGAGCGGGATTTTTTATGCGTTGAAAGGAGGTGAGAGTTATATGACAGAAAAAAACTTAGTACTTTATGATCCAAAATGGATGGTGTGGCGGGTTTTACGTGAAGATTCCGCCGAAACAGACGCACAGACCCCATCTGCCAGTCCACATAAGAGTGACGTGGTTGCGCGGACGTTGGGTAATGTGGTGACCGCGTTGTTTCGCGGGTATAAGGGTGTGTATCGTGTGCTCCCTGACGGGGTAGAACGAGTAACGCATGATTATCAACATTTAGGAACGGAAGGTAGTTTGGGATTTAACGTCCCGCCATGGGTTGAGAAAAACAGAGGGAAAGTTGTTACTAAATGGGAGGATAGACCACGATATGGTCGCGTCCAACGATAATAAGTTTTTTTGAAAGGAGGTGAGAATTATGGCGAAAAAATCTAAGGAGGAGGGGAAAGAATTTAATAGTGGGAGCACGAGGGGTGTAAATCAAGAAACGGGATGGCCCTCAGGAGAAGTATTCTCGAAGGGTTTGGGATGGTTTTTTGATAGGAAGGAACAAGAAGCAAAATTAATGAAAGTGTCTACAGTTTTGCGAAAGGAACGGAAAAGACCAGGATGTATGGGAACAGCTGAAACAAACGGGGTATAGTGGCGGTGTTGTTGTTTGCAGCCGTAAGCCAAATGTGTCAACATGACGAGCTTACGGCTGCATGCATAGTATAGTAGGTATATACCCCTCTTCCACAGGTCTGCAATTAACCTGATTTGACTTTACGACCTGG
>CAYHQC010000088.1:0-4133 GCA_964358845.1 uncultured Gammaproteobacteria bacterium
ATTTCATTTGATCCGACAAAAGAAAACATAGAAAAAGCGCTCTCTAGCGCCAATCACATTGTTGACTTTGTAGAAAAGAAGCTTCAATAACTGATTCTCATCAGCTCGCATGATGAAGTGTATTAATCACTATAAATAACAAGTCCACCCTTCAGCTTCTGTTTTCTCAATGACCGCTTTTTCAAAGCATTTGTATATATTTTTTGACAAAAATGTACATTTTTATCAAGATATTCAAACCTTGAGGTTATGATTTCTTATAAATGGTGAGGAATTCGCTTGGAGTCACAATTTTTGTTCTTTCAAAAGTCCGAAGAATCAAGAGATCTTTATCTCCAGTAATTAAATACTCCGCCTTCCCGGCCAAACTCAAGGCCAAAAGCATATCGTCTTTCGGATCTCGGCTTATTGCCGGTACAATACGAGGAGCAATCATTCGTGCCTGTGAAAATATAGTATATCGAACTACTTGATTCGTGATTTCTTCAATACGAAAACGATACATTTGAGCGAGTATTTCTTCAGCTAAAAGTTGCGACATGAGAAGTTCGATGTTGGACAATCGGACGAAGTCGAGGACTATTTTTGGCGTCACTCCAAATACAACTCCTGACACAAACACATTGGTGTCAATAACAATCTTACATTTTGTCGATGAGGTCATACAATTCTTCCTCGGAGATTTTCTTCAGATCAACTCCCTGTGCTTTTGCCCATCTACGTCCCGCTTTCCGACCCTCGCTCATTGCCTCATCCCAACGTTTCTTCCATTCCTTTTCACTCATTTCTTCCTTTTGCACAACATCATCATACCGGACTAATGCAATTTCGGGCTTACTGTCCCGTACGAGTATCACCCGAGACTTCCCCGCCATCACGATATCCATAAGCTCTTTAAGCTTCGCCCGTGCATCCGTCACACTCACAAATTGTTGATTCATATATACTCTTCTTATCCGAGTTTGCAACTTTTTCGAAAGAAAAATGTTGTTAAATCGGTCTAGAAGGAGTTATACGCGGAACAATTCCGATTGTGGAGGGTATATACATCCTTCTGTACATTGTACTATACATAAGCTGTAGATGTTTGTCAACCGCTTCATGAGACGGAGGCGTGCTAGTTCCCGCGGTTCACATGATGAGGTGTATTAATTCCCCGGACACCCACTCACACATTGATAATTCTCATATTCCCTTCCCTCAAACACGTTATTTTGAAAAAATTCATACAGTCCAGGGTATTTAAAATCATAGTTGTGCGCAAACTTCTCGCTATTTTCCATATATTGCTGTCCAAGTACCGCATAATGCTCGAGCGGATTTTTATTTGCGTGAGGAGTATCTCCAATGATTTCTAATCTTATTTCAGGACGATCTATAATCCATTCCTGTTTTTCCGAATCAAAAAACCATCCAGTCAGGGTAATATATTCACCATAGAGAGTATATCCGTACGGACTACTCTGATCTATTCCATATACATCTGCGTTACCATGTAATATTTCATGGCTTATCGTGCTTTTTGTAAAACCAAATGGCGTGGCTATGGTAATATCCGGATACGTTGTTCCACGCGAAAAGCCCATCGTAAACCCCATGGGATTACTTTTATGAATCGTTAATCCGTTACAAAAGTGATCCGGCAAGTGTAAACAGAGCTCATATACCTTTTTCATTTCCGTTCCACTCCAAGATCCATACGTCGGATTCAGATTTGCATCTAATACAAAAATAGCCCCATATCTATTCAGCATATCTGTTTGAACAGTATAGGCCTGACTTGTATTGGCTATACTGGGCAAAGAAAAGTTTGACTGAGAAATAGGCGTGTCTAGTCTACACACGTTGTCTACACACTGTTGTCCATCCACGGGACACTTCCCAACATTGATAATCTTCCCTTCAGGCGTTACCCTACCGACGTCCTCATGTGTGATACACACATAAGAATTTAAAGGCGCTGCATCTAAATATGATATATTTTCTGCACAATCTCCCGCCAAGCCATACGACACACATCCTTTTTTGCATGAAACGAGTGGTGAGGGGGTGATTCCTCGCGGATCATACAAAATATCTTGGTTTAGGCACTGCATCGGCTTCCATAAAGATATGTCTCCGTTATCCGTGCAAGAAAAGTATGCATCATCAAGCAACCCACAGCCGATTGGGCAAGCTATCTTTGTCACGGTCCCGGGCACACCAAATGCCAATGTTTTTGCATCAATACAGGACGAGTTAATAATTGATTGTAACTGGCCATCTAAACAAATCTTTAAAACACCATGTTCACGAAAGACCCGTCCATGAACAAACGGTATGTCATTGGCATCTTTACATCCTTTTGGGTCATCATACACCGTCGGTTCAATAATAACGGATTGTTTGGGAATATTTGCCTCTTGAGCATATCGCTCCTGACACGCTTGCATTTTCTTGGCTATCCCTTCCGGCGGGCTAAATCCATATATCACGCTCGTTTTATATATAAATACTTCTATTTGATTGAGCCCGCATGGGTTTTGTACAAAATACGGGATCAAAATATTGAAGATGTTCCCTAAAACAACGGCATTCGTTCCGACACATAATAAATAACCATTTTTGCTACGACACAGCTCTCGCATCCGGCTTCTCCCTGCCCCGACTCCTAGCTTCAGCCGATCAAATACGCCACGCACTATCTCCGAGTGCTCTTTCAGATGTCGAGCCATACGAAGCGGAGACATATACCATACTCTACAGCCCGACGACTCAGTATCGTCTTTTGCATACACTTTTCCGATACCAAAAACTGAGGCAATACAATCCTTGTTATATTGAAGCTGCCAGTTCCATAGATCTACTTTTATATATTTATACCTTGGAGCAGTAGGTCGAATGTGCAAGCGGAGCTGCTCACTTTGTCCCATAAGGGCATCGACAAATACATTTGAACCGTTATCAAACACCGTAAGGAGATTATCGTAATCCAATCTTTTTTCAATACGCAAAATATCTGCAATATTTGTGCTGTAAATAACATTTCGTAACGAATTAAATTCAGGAAGCGTCGTAATTGCTTCGTGCGTCTGAGAGTTTGCAAAATCGCCATACACAATGGCAAATTGACCATTCAATGCTAATCGACGAAGGGTGTCGTAGTGTTTATACACTACACTATCAATATTAATTTCTCCATTTTTTCCAAAAATATTCTTGGGTATCGTATTAATATCTTCACGTACTTTGTTAATAAGTTTTTCGAGAGGAACAGATGCAAAAAAAGTTCGCAGTTCCACATTTTGCTCTTCTCCCACGACTGTAGATCGTATTGCTTCTACAATTTGAAAATTATTAATTGCTGCATGAAACGTATCATACGAAGGATAGATTTTAAACAATGCACGAAGAATCCGACCATACAAAACTACCGAAGGATCAGCTTCAACGGCTACAATGCCTTTTGTTTGCACGGGATCAGCAAATAATTCCAACATGGTGAATATATTTCCAACACCAACGCCAATAATATATCCATTTGGCGATTGATTAGATTCTCGAACTGCTGAAAATGTTTGTTCATCAGCACGCTCATTTGTTTGCAATATCGCGCTTAGAGCATGCGTATCGTAACCATCTTGTGGTATTACTGATACTATATCCCGTTCCAAATCTAATAGTGATGTCTGCTTAGGGTTGACCATCACCAAAAGTGGCGACCTTGAAAGAAGATGTTTTACAAACTGCTGAAAACTCCCCCGCTGCCACATGCGCCCTTCCGCTATAGTTTGCAGTCCTTGAGCTGTCCGGTACATAATCGTCAATCGTACATACGATAAGTATCGCCATGGAGAGTTGCTTTGGAGAGCCCCTTGTCGATCAACGTTAATACGGCTTGCAGGACGTTCACCGTTCCGGAAAATCCCCCGCATCATACGAAAGAACGACTGGTTTGCTGGCAAACATCCTGACCCGCCTGAAGAGTAATCTGCGGCATACACGCGTTCAACAAATGGATTGTACGAAAAGCAGCCACTATCTTTAAGCTCTGTAAATTTTCCTTTCACTTGCAACGCTATCGTTTGAATATCCGCGACACGAATGGCAGCTAAGATTGGTCCCTCAATATCCTTCGATAAAACTGCTGCCTG
>CAYHQC010000089.1:0-4056 GCA_964358845.1 uncultured Gammaproteobacteria bacterium
TCATATGTATCCAGTATGAGGCTAATGAGGGTTAATGAGCAACAGGTCTATTAAATAAATTATCAGCGCATCATTATGATATATTTTTAATGTTATCTTATTTTAAAACATGATAACAAACATTTTATGGATGTCTTTGTCGATATAATGCTCCAATAATTTTTTGATTGATTGTATATGCTACCTAACCACCCTTAGGGTGAACTACCTGCCTGCGCAGGCAGGGCTTCGCACCCTTTCTTTTATTCAATAGAAGAAGAACTTTTGAAAATTTTTGGTTTGAGCCAATCGGATGGTGGAGGAGATTTTGGTGTGACTGTTTCAGTAACGACAGAGGGAGGCAAATCAATTTGTGTAGGCTGTACTGCTGGTTGCACAACAGGTTGTACTTGTGGAGCGACAAATGTTGGCGGCTGTTGTTCTTGAATAGGTGTAGAAATCACTTGGCCTGACTGCACGACTGGTTGTTGTGCAACTACTGGCCCACTCACGCCAAAACGTTGCGCCCCAGCTTTAAGACACACGGATGCGACTTCAAATGCCATTGACGTCACATTTGCATGTTTAAATGAATCAGTAGCCGAATAAATCGCGTTTAACAAATTTGTGGCGACATCAGTCGTCAACTTCACACCAAGGGTAGCTAAGAATTCTGCCACTAATTCTGACGAAGATGATGCGACGGGATCAACCAAATTAATCGCTCCATAGTTGGTATTTTCATTATGTCTATCAATATTGATAATAGATTTTCCGGAAAAACTCTCTTTGTTATCTGTATAAAGTGTTCCAAACTCACCAAAATGCACTGTGTCGACCGTGATAATACAATCAGCCGTTGCACCCTGATATGAATACTTTGCCTTATCTGCAGTAAACGGCTCGTACCCTGCTCTATGCTCTACCACTAAATTAAATTTCTTATTTTCTATATTGTAGCTAACTTTCTCTATAGATCCGTCTTCATAATCTAAAGAAATCACAAAATTCTTCTTACCGAATTCTTTTGATACTTTATCAGCCCCCACAAAACTGGATAATTCAACCGTCATGGAATCTGAGCACAAAACAGTCGCTGATTTGCCGAGGGATACAAGACCTAATGCAAGCGCCAAACTGCCCCCCATACTGTCCATCGTAGGATTTGTATGCGTGACGATGACTATATCTTTAGCCGTCGTTACGATTTCTTTCGCTTTTTGTAATGCTTGTTCGTAGTCCATAATGAATACGTTAGTTCGTTAGTTAGTTACTTTGTTAATTCGTATAATAACTCGAACGTTTTTCGAATAACGAAATAACGAATCACGATAAACGATACTATCCTGTAGTGTAGGGGATTATATCATCTTGGAGCATAAAATCAACTTTTTTGTCAAATAACACACCGCACTCTCCCCCTGCTTCAACTTTCGTGATATCGTCTTTTCCCCTGTGAAGTGACTTTATGCGTACGCGGGCAATTTCCTCGTCTTTTCGCATTATGCGTACACTATCGCCTCTTGCAAGTCTTCCTACACTGATTTTCGTGCCTGCAATACGATCTTTATCAAACGGAAATTCGGCAATTATTGTTCCTTTCCCAAGCTCACGCTCAAGCGAGAGTACTTCTGCCATGCCTTCAACCACGTCATTCATTTCATCTAATAGTTCATAAATAATTGAGTACGTTCGATATATCACCTTTTCGATACGCGCCAATTTTTCGATAGCAGCGTTTGCCTTGACGTTAAAACCGATCATGATGGACCCTGTCGCTTTCGCTTCTAAAATATCAGCCTCTGTAATATCACCCAAACCAGTACGAACAATTTCTACTTTTTCTGACGGCAACGCCTCTAATATAGCCTCAAGTGAGCCCGAAACATCTGCTTTGATACTCAGCTTTAACTTTTTTTTGTCTGATTCAAGCATAGTTGCTAAAAAGTCTACAGCATTGGACGGCTGCTCGACTCGATCAATCACTTTTCGCGGAATCAATCCTTTTATATTTGTAATAATCGAACCCACTATCGGCAATTTTGTAAATCCCATGATTTCACACGGCGTTCCCGGACCTGCCTCCATCATCTGTTTCCCTGTTTCATCCAAAAGTGCGCGAACCTTGGCAACTACCTCATCAAATTCATACAGCGTCATATTACGCGTAAGCGTTCCTTCTTTGACCACAACAGTCGCTACCAACCCGACTGATTTATCAAGTCTGGTTTCTATAACAACTGCAGAAAGCGGCGCTTTCGGATCACCCGTCAATCCTTTCATGTCAGAAACCAAAAGCAGCAACTCAAGCAACTCAGGTATACCAGTGCCTTTCGTAGCTGATACTGCCTGAAATGGTACGTCGCCGCCAAAGCCTTCAAGCTGTACTCCAACCTTGCCAAGATCCGATTTCACCTTATCAACCATTGCGCCTTGTACATCGATTTTATTAATGACTACGACCATGGGAGTACCCGCATCTTTAATTTGCTTGATAGATTCTATGGTTTGCGGCTTGACACTGTCGTCTGCGGCCACGACTAAGATAGCTATATCCGCCACACTTGCTCCACGGCTACGAATTTTGGCAAAAGCTTCGTGACCTGGAGTATCGATAAAGGTGATTTTTCGCTCTTGCGAAAAATCATCCCGAGTTTTATCGAGGGATCCGTTCGGGATCTCTCGGCTTCCTTTGGTCACTCGAGATAACGGTATCTTGACCGTTATTTGATATGCGCCTATGTGCTGGGTAATCCCTCCGTGTTCTCGGCTTACGACATTGGCTTTGCGTATTGTATCAAGAAGTGTAGTTTTCCCGTGATCTACATGACCTAAGACCGCAATAACGGGCGGCCGACTTGCCTGTACTAGCAGTAAAGACTCTGGTTGTTTCGCTTTTTTTACCATATTTGCTCAGTAAAAAATCAGTTGCCATACCTTATTCTTTTGATGCTTCTGCCACTTCTGGCTCAACATCTTTTATGGTAACTTTTTTTGCATCAACGGTCTCTTTCGGTTTTTCTGCCACATCTATTTTTTCCTGAACTACCTCTTCCGAAACAGGAATTTCTGACAAAATCACAACCGCCTTGCCTTTAATATCTATCTTCCATCCGGTAAGTTTCGCGGCTAATCGTACATTTCCTCCGTCACGACCGATTGCCAAAGATAATTGATCTTCCGGCACGGTCACTTG
Source organism: uncultured Gammaproteobacteria bacterium (assembly GCA_964358845.1). Classification (GTDB taxonomy): domain Bacteria; phylum Patescibacteriota; class Microgenomatia; order UBA10105; family UBA927; genus UBA927. Next base: position 3,176 of record CAYHQC010000089.1, read on the forward strand.
AGCTGACTGGGCCTTTTCATTAAGTACGATGTCAATATCATGCGCTGGAGCAAGGGAGGCTATGATAAATTGCTTCACATCTTCACTCCATTGAATTATGTCTACTTTTTCATTCCCGCCCAATTCTCCAATCACTGCTTGCACGCGAACACCCTTTTGACCCACACATGATCCCACAGGATCAACACCCGGGGTTGAAGAAAATACTGCAATTTTAGTGCGATTCCCCGCTTCTCTGGCTATAACACGCAGTTCAACTGATCCTTGCGCAACTTCCGGCACTTCACGGCTAAATAATCCTTGAATAAGTCCTTTGTGAGCACGAGAAACAATAATTTCATTGCCGCGCATGGTCTCACGAATTCCCTCGATATAAAATGTTAATCGTTGATTGAGATGATATCGTTCGGCGGGATTTTGTTCTGGGGGCGACATGACTGATTGCGTTCGTCCAATATCAACGATGATATTGGGTCCATCAAATCGCAAAATCATGCCAGGAACAATTGAGCCTACTTTTGCTTCAAAATCAGAAAGTACCGCTTGCTTTTCCGCTTCACGAATTCTCTGCAGGATGACTTGCTTTGCCGTTTGAGCAGCAATACGGCCAAACCCCGGAGGTGTTACATCTTTGCCTTCTTTGATGACCTTTGCTTCTCCAGTGTCAGCGTCAAGCGAAACGGTAATCTCTAATGTTTCATCCAAACCAAAATCCTTACGATATGCAGCCAAGATAGCAGCTTTGATAGTTTCCATGACGACCGCCACATCAATCCCTCGCTCTGTGGCGACCTGATTTAACGCTAATGCAAATTCGCTTCGTACCACTGCCGGCATCGTAGTGTCCGCAGCCGATCCGCATCTTCGCGGAAGGCTAGCGG
>CAYHQC010000090.1:0-4016 GCA_964358845.1 uncultured Gammaproteobacteria bacterium
CATTTGGAATAAGCAGCTGATCAGCAAGCTCTATATGCACCCATGAGACAAATTGTGACGCGATACGCGCTCTGTGTATAACCGCATCAATGCGTAAATCGGTAATATTGGCAACAACGTCAAACATATTTTAGGGCAGCGTTCATTATTAACTTAAACAATATGACGCTGCACAAAGGGCCGTAACCATCAATAACTATGAAGTTATTGATGGACGAGCCCTAAGTATGAATACAGTAACGGTAACAAGTGTGGATCGGTTTACGCAAGAGGGAAAACTCTGTTTTCGTTATCTGGTATGCTGGAGATTATCCGTCAGTGCTTGGTATTTATCATCCGTTGCTTTAAATACCTCATCAGACACCATTCCCCTGCCCCACGCAACCGCTAAATGCGTCTGTACGACCGCCACGAGTCCTATGGCATCGAGAAGTACCTGCCGACCAAAACGTTTATCCTGACGGGAAAGCCCATCTGCAATTTTTGCCGCGACCAGGGTCGCACTTTCAATACAATCCTCAATGACATCTTCTCCGCCAGCTTGCGGATTACTCGCATCTTCTCCATTTTCAAAGGTCGTATGGACATCCATAAGCACGACAAACGCGTCCTGCCAAAGCTTTTGATCATGAAAGTTGTTCATATTAGTTATTACTTACGGCAGGGGTCGCCTGCACTGCTGATTGTGTTCCCATATTAATCGTCCCAACGTTCATAATTTTCCCGACATTCTCGTCAAAAAGAATTGCCAACCGCGCATTGGTGTAGATAATCACCCGATCACCATTTTTGGCTTTCGCAAAAAATGGCTGTGCTGATATCTGATCTGCATTGGTCACGGTCGCAACCGTAGGCTCTTCGTCGGTCGGCAAATCGATAAGTTTGCCAACATTTTCAAGCAATATCTTCACATCAGCTTCCGGATTATTCACTTTTTGCACTTCTTTTTGATATTTAGCGAAATAATACACCCCTGCTCCACCGCCGCCTACTGCAAGAAGAGCCAGAATAACAAATGAAATGATGACAGACTTTTTTTCCATACGTCGTTCTTTTTGTTAGTATACCATAACAATACTCCCATGTTCTATGGTACCAATTCTAAATCGGTTGCAACTTCCCCAAGGATATACAGGCGTAAATGAACTATTACGGATTGGCATAATGGACGGCACCAAGCTTGTTTTGCAATACATCGAACAACATGGGAATGATTTTTTTTTGAGATTTTGGTAAAAATTGAGCGAGATCCAGGTTGAGCTTTTTTTGTGAATAGGAATTAATTTTTTTTATGAGTTTGAGGTGATTAAACTCTAGATTGTTTTCGACAAACTTTTGTGTAAGCAATTTGGAATCGGGTATAATCCCTTTTTCGAGCAAGTACCAGGTGTCATAGTAATCCCTTCCTTTGTCCCGTGATGAAAGGGCGCAAAGTTTTTCCGCTAGTATTTCCGCAAAACTTGGGTGTGAAATGATAGGAAAAATTGCGATCGGAAATTCGGTAATAAAAGGTGAATGGATAGGCTCTAGGATTTTTTTGACAATGGAAAAATCCAGTCTGAGGTTGAAAGGATATTTAAAACCAGGAGACTGATATTTGATTTGATATCGAAGACCATGTTTACCAGAGTATAAAAGTGCAATATGGATGGTTAGAAGTTCTGCCTGAAGCTGTTTTTCTAGCTTTACGATTAATTGTTTTATTTGCGGTTTTGAAATAGTGCAGGAGAAATCCAGATCTTCTGAGAATCGCGGTGAGTTGAGCAGGAGTCGGATGGCTGTGCCGCCATTAAAATAAATATTTTTTGAGATGTTTTGAGTATAAAGATAACTCAAAAATAAAATCTGGAGGTACTCTCTCATGATGGTAAAATCGTCAATCTGAAATTTTTTGGCAAGCGTTTGAAGTTGCGTAGAAGTAATCATAGCGTGATTTTTTTAACAATAGCTGATAGTGATTGATTATGAAATTTTTTGGCATAAAGTTCAAGTTGTTTGAGATCAATTTTCCCAAAGTCCATTTCATCCAGGTTGAGATTACGTAAACCCTTAGTCCCAAGATAAAGATAATCAAGGAGAGCTTTGGCCGGATCAGCCAAAAGGAAATTTTCTTTTTTTTCATACCCCCAATATAAATAAGGAGAAATATGTGAATATTTGTACTCTTGCTGATCCAGCATAATCATTTTGGTGGGCTTGGTGGTGATAGAGGTGAGCTGGTGGGAAAATCCAGTAATAACGCTGTGGAAAGAAAGAGCTGATTCCAAAGAAATGTAAGAGGAAGAGTATAAAAAATTGGCGATACGGAAATTGTTGGTCTGGGTAAGGAGAAATTGGTACCTGCCCTTGATAAGTTTTTTGATGATTTGTTTTTGTTCGAGCCTAGCAATTTTTTTGTACAATGTTTGTTGATTATCTAGATTAAATAATTTGGCAAAATCACTAAGAGTGAAGAGATTGAGCTCAATCTTTTGCATTATTTTAATAATATCGGTAGTTGAATACGTTTTCATAATTAGGACAATTTTAGCCTAATTGTCGTATCGTGTCAAATGCATGTCAATGGGAGTTTGTATAATATTTACGGATTGGCGTAGCGGATGATAACGATGCTTGACTCTAAAACGATTGCAAATCCAAACCATCTTCGGGTTCAAAGACCTTGTGCGGATTGAAGAAATAAAAGAACTTCTGTTTTAAGCGAGCGCCGTATTGCCTGAAATTTGTCATGGGGCAAAAGATAGCTTAGGTCTTCGTTAATAATCTTTTCTGTTACTCTCTTTCGGATAAATTCGGAAAGCGTAGCGATATATATGGCCGGGGGTACCCCTGTTCGTTCGGCGATAACCTCCGCGTTGTATCCGTACCCCTGTGTAAAGAAATAATGGATATCATATACGTCTCTGCCCGCAATAGTCTGATATTTTTGAAAACGGTCGGTAAGTGCGACGAGTTTATTGGCAAACATAGTTTCGATAGTTTGACACAAAGCAAGCCGCCCGATATCTACGAGATACTGCGGCTGATAAACATTCGCCCGAACAGGAAAGTCGATGATGCTCAGCTTGAGGTTGTTCCGTGTGTCCGTCGGCGCTTTGTATTTTAGAATAAAATAAAGTTCGTTTTTGGCTTCTTCGGCGATATGAAATCCGTTGGCGTCAAACATACGCTTGATGAATCGTTTCAGACGGGGCTTGTCTGCATGTTGGGCAAGATCAAAATCCAAATCGATAGAAAACCGATCAAGAAACCCAAGCATAGCAGCACAGGTACCGCCTTTGAAAAATATATGCGGTGCCACATCTTTTTCATCCAACAAACCGATGAGAAGCCGGTAGAGCATGGCTTTGTGCAACGCGTCTTTGGGATTCGGAAGTATCATATATAGCCTACGTTTTTTTGTATGTCATGTATTCTGGTCCAATCCAGTCCGTTCCGGTTGTCAAAGTAAACGTTGGGATTAAAGTATAAAAGGTCTGCTGCAGCCCGCTCGGGGGATGCGACAGATATCCCGTTGTCATCTTTAAAAATGCCGCTATCGTTAAATAAAAATCGGTCGGCAAGCTGTCTGACGAAAAACTCATGCCCGCCAAGGCTGAATTTACGTGAAATTGAAGAAACAAAGGTGACGGATCGCCTTGCTTGAAATAGAATGCCTGACTGACCCAGTACATACTCACAGCTCACAAAACAGTACTGATGCAGAGCGGCAGATCCAAGCATAAACGGATGCAAGTGGCGTAAGGGAACAGTGGAATACAATCCTTTTTGAACCGAAATAAGTATGCCTTTTGCGACATAGCGTTTAATCTGGGTGTAGAGAGTATTCGTGTTTCGCGTTCCCCAAAGAAGTGCTAAGTCTTTTGTGTGAAACAACCGGATTTTTTGCTTGAGAAGCATATCTATCCTGTACATATATGTACAGGATAATTTAACACTAAGAGAATGTCAAGAAGTATAATACCTGACTTTCGCAAATTAGTGTCCTGATTGCAGTTTTTGTATCAGTCTGTGGA
>CAYHQC010000091.1:0-3757 GCA_964358845.1 uncultured Gammaproteobacteria bacterium
TCCAGGTCGTAAAGTCAAATCAGGTTAATTGCAGACCTGTGGAAGAGGGGTATATTATACGACGCAGAGCGTCGGGGAATTGACCCGAAGAGAGATTAAGATGAAAGATTTATGAACCGGCAGAAGAGCCGGTTTTTTGATGGATAGTTAACGATCAGATTCTGATCTGCGAGTTTACTAACCATCAATCTCGCCGAAGCCTTGGCAAAGGCGGATATATGCAATAGACCGTCAAAACAACCTAATGGGGATTGATTAGCAGTCTCTAAAAAAAGTGATAACGCAGTGACTCTTTGAAAATTAAGTAAAAAGACAAAAAAATTACTACAAGGAAGCTATCGGATGAGGAATATCTAACTTCTTTTCGATAACCTTAAAACGTTCATCATTCGACTCATCTTTATCGTGAATAGAAGCATGTTGTCCATCATGAAGATCCAGCGTTTCTTGAATCTTTTTCATTTGGCCGGACAAATTGTCCATTCGCTCGAAATACTGATCTTTCGTTGGAAGTAATTTAATCTTATCATCAAGCTCTTCACGAACAATTTTTTTTATTTCACCGATATCATCTTGTGTCAACATGATTATAGATTACATCGTGAATATCTATGTGTCAATACAAATTTTATCTTTAGAAATGAGTCCCGCTTACGACTTTCGGGTCGCCTTCGCTCAATAACGGCAGGTTTTGAGTTTCGGCGAACTAAACAGGTTGGCAGCGGGATTCATTTCCGAAGGTAATACACCTTTGGAATCATGTTACTTTAACACGCTTAGCGCACCAAATGCGGTACGCCTTAAGCTTGTCGAAGGGCACCTTAACCCAGCCATATCTTACTGTTCGCCTTAGTAGATTTCTACTGCGGCTCACAGGGCGATTATCGGCGGGTTGCGGTGCAAAGCACCTTAACAAGGCATACAGGGAACAGTTTCCAACTCGATTCATATCGAGATGGAATTACTGTAACTTGTCCGCCAGCAAACGCTCCATAAGCCGCGCTACGAATAGTAGCTAAGGCGAATGGGAAGTTGCGGCGGGCAGGGAAAACAAATCTTCCCCCACTGACCTATCGCTTTTATCCGCCTCTCGGCGCGATAAAACCGATGGATATTGGTGTGAAGAAGATTATCTCTTAATATAATAAAACGCGGAAGCTATTCGGCTAAGGAAATGCCTATGTGGCGTTCGATCTTGGCAAATTTGCGACTATGTGCGTCAATCCTAAAATCTTGCTTATCTATAAGCGGCACTATGGAATCGGCAATATAGTCGGCGACATCTTTGACAATCGCATCCTTTTGCACAACGAGTTTTTTATCCATTGCCTCAAGAATATTTTTTTCTTGAGCTTTGAGCTTACCATCGACACTATCAAGAATCTGACTACGCATATCATTGAGGTCGTCTTTCAACGATTCTTTCGTAGGAAAGACCTTTTTGAACGCAGTAAGAAGCTTATTTGTGTCGGCATCGGTGATCATATCTTTAGATTACATCGATAAAAGAATGATGTCAACGAGGGCCCCACTTTGCATGACAAGTAATAAATTCGTGCGGTACGATGTCGTTTGCTAGTGCGGCCGCTATGGTAAAAGACAACATGGTTTCGACCCGCCTGCCATCGCTTGCGCTCAGGCGCTTGCGGGCATGGCCTCCTCTATTCTTTCCTCCTACTCTGTTAAGAATTATTTCTTAGTGGATCAGGAGGAAAGAAAGAATAAAAGAATAAAGAAAGAAAGAAATGCGTTAAGGGGAAATTAAAAAATGAGGAACTATACTCTCATTAAAATATACGCAAAAAGAAAAATGATTGATTTTAATTTATTTTAAAAAGTCAATTAGTTAATTAAGAGATTTGTCTGGCGACTAAGCCAGACTTTTCAAATCGCCTAGGCAAATCAAATACTGCCTAGCGATAGTAAAAATCCAAGGAAATGGAGACCCTTGGTTAAACTCGAGTCGCCGCTAGGTAGCTCGTTTTTTCAAATCTGATCAGCAAATCCGCTGACCAGAATTCATATTTTGCATAAGGAGCAAAAATGAACGCAAAAACCCGCACGACCCAACTCATCGTTGTCATGAGCCTTATCGGCATCATGATCTTGTCCGCATGTCAGCCGGCCCAATCGGCCCCCGTTGACAACACGGCCGCCATTCAGGCAGCCGCTGAAACAATGGTCGCGCAGACCGAGCAAGCAAAAATATGTGATTTGTCCTACGCAGGATTCAACTTCAATCAAGAAGCTGGAACCACCAAAACGTGGACAAAAGCGGATGGCACAAGCTTCACGGTTGTACTTGAAGCTAGTACCTGCAACATATTGAAACTGCAGGATCCAGCCAATGACCAGCCTGCTAGCACACCGACCGCGATGTCTGCCTCTTCCGCTGATACCTCGGCTTATGAAGGCACCGACGCCTGCCGAGACGGCTACATTCTGCCGAACGTCTTGCAAAACGTTACTGACGTTCCGTGGGGTCACCGAGATGGCGCTGTTGTTTCGGAAATTGCATGGAAACCCGGCACCGGCTTTGCTGGATGGTTTCGCCTCATCGCAATCGCTGAACGCGTGACCGGAACACGGATGCCTTACGCAAACGATGTTTTGACCGTGCACGCAGTCCAGTATTGCGGGTCATTGCAGGCGATCAAAGATTGGGCACCCACGCATGTGGACGCCATGATCAACTCATCGCAAAACAGTGCTGGCCAGCGCCCATTTGCTGACGAAATTCCCATCGTATTGTTGAAAAACGACGGGACCATCGAAATCGTCAAAGCGGCGCCCAACGGCCCGAGTCTCGATGAGATCAAAGCGCACCTTGAAATGCGCCCGTAGCAGTCTGAAATGACCGCGAAAAGAAGAGAGGTCCTGCGATTGCAGGACTTCTCTACTTTATATTTTTGTGAATTCCGAAAGGGATTTGCAAAAAAAGGAGAGATAAAAAATGCGAAAATTTTTCGCACCCTGTTATGCCTCATGGCGATGTTTTGTGACCCTTTTTGGGTTTCAATTTAGGAGTTTACTCCACATCGCCATGTTTTTTTCCCACGATAGGAATACTAATTCATATTGTGAGAAAACTGGATAACACTATTGTGTTGTCCAGAAAAACTAAAACAAAATTCATAAGGCCTCCCCTTGCTAAGGCCCCCACTTCGCTAAAGCTATACGGAGCGCAGTAAGGTAGAGGCCTTGAAAACAAAAAATATATGAATAACAGTATGCCACTCGTCTCTATCATCATGCCCGTGTACAACGGGTGTCCATACGTGGCAAAAGCCATACAAAGCATCCTCGACCAATCATACAAACGGATTGAATTTATCATCGTTGATGACGGCTCGACGGATGAATCATGGAAAACGATCACTTCGTTTCATACAATGTATCCCAATATTATCAAAGCAATACGAAGCAAAACAAAATTAAATCAAGCAGGAAACGCTGCTGCTAACTTAGGCCTTCTTCATGCGAAAGGACAATATATCGCACGCATGGATGCAGATGATGTGTCTCACATGCATCGCATAGCAAATCAAGTCGCGTATCTTCAAAATAATCCTCAAACAATAGTCTTGGGGACGCAGGCTACCATTATTAATACGAAAGGCAAAGTAACGGGCAAAAAATCTATGCCGCTTGATCACGATACGATTTACAAGCAATTTGCCATTGTGCACCCGATGGTTCATCAGACCTGTTGCTCATTAACCCTCATTAGCCTCATACTGGATACATATGACTATTC
>CAYHQC010000092.1:0-3742 GCA_964358845.1 uncultured Gammaproteobacteria bacterium
TGTCCCGAGAGCTAACAATTAGGCACGAAGTTTATGGGGTGATAGAAGTCAGGAATCCTCGTGATGGAAAGGGTCTGCGTGGATGGTTGTCGTTCGGTGTTCATAAAAAAAGCCCAAGTGGGCATTAATATAGGAAGTATACCAAAAAAAGTAGCCTATAACAAGACTATGCCACAAACGATTATGAAGCAATATTTTTCATGATATGGTATCCAGTCACTGCTTTTGCCGCAATGGCGTTCCCATATTTAAGACTCGCTGAATGCTCTAATGCGTGATTTAATTTCTCTTTCCCCCATGTTACTACCCCACCCACAATCGGAGCCTGTTGCAAAATACGAACAGAAGCTTCCAAAGTCACTGGATTGATAAAGTTTTCCATAGGGTGTGCAAGAATTACCCATCCGTTTAACTTTGTAATTGGAGACATTTCGCCTTTTGCATTAGTAATCGGCTTTTTCGAAATTAAATCTTTTTCAACAAACCCAAAAACTCTACTCTTAAGCCATACTTGAGCGATTGCATTGGTCCATTCAGACACAAATGTTGATGCCTCAGAGGCATACTTCGCATCCTCTACGCCAGTCATCTTTCGAAGCCATGCATTCATAATTGCAGAGTATGCGCTATCAGAAACATATTCTTCCACAAATTTAAACGCACCCAGCGCACCCTTCATCTCTTTAATTTTTGACTCATTTATACTTGGATCTTGCTTTAAATCATGCATCCATTTTCCAAACGTCGCATGTTCAAGATGATGCACCGCATGACTCTCTATTAAATCAGCAGCCAGTCCTACACCAAAAACTGCGGTATTAGCTCCAGCTTTTCGTAATCCCCCAACTTCACCCTCAACTACTGAGAATTGAACTCCACGAGGTTTCACATCAAATAATTTTTGATATCGAATCTGCTCAGGGGTAAATGTTTTTACTTCCACTGACATAGTGTATGGAGTATACCACACAAACTATCCTATAGCAAATGGAGCCAAAACTCATTTTGAAGTGAGAAGTCTCAATCCCAACACGATTTCTGCTATCGCCTCTTGATTAAGCTTCGCTTCCTCATTGGTCATATTTTCAACCATATCACCCAAAAGCACCTGCATTTCATCTTTCCGTCTCCCCATGCGTTTTTCGTACTCACGATCAAATACCTCTATCCCTGCCTCAAGCTTTTTCTGATCAATCTCACTAGCATCATCAAGTTTCACGAGAAGCTCCACCTTCTGTGTGTCAGAAAAAAGCCTGGTCTGTTGTATGGTGTTACGAAGCAGCTTTAAGTTCATATTCCTCCTGCGCTTTCTGGTCAGCACTTTTCCAATTTGATTTGCCGTAATACACTTTATCCTTATTCCCCTGCCACCTGCCACCTTGATCCCTATTTCCCCACTCCTTCTTTTCGTATTTCTTTTCCATCTCCACTTTCTTTCCCACAATCCCCTTTTCTGCTCTCACTTTCCGCACTTCTTTCCAATTCTTTTTAAACTCTCTTAATGCACTCCAGATCATATCAATACCTAACTGCGAAACTGGATTAGATATATTTAAACCTGATCGAATAAAATTCTCAAGTTGTGAGGGTTGATATAGATTTTTATAATGTGCAACTTTTGCATAATTCTTTCTATTAATTTCATCTTTCAATGAAGTAATTTCATTATTAAATAAATTATCTGCCTTTGGCATGAACCTTCTCTCATTACGTTTATCTTCATACGGCACGTGCGTTGTAATTTTTCCGCCAATTTGTAATTGTCGTAATTCTGTTGCCTTCTGTTTTATTTCTGCGTCGAGAATATTTGTATTGCTTTGCTCTGCGCGCTTTTTTATATCACTAGGAAGTGATGGTGACAACAACGCCTCTAATACATCAAGAGAAAGGGATCGAATGAGGTGTTTCGGCTCTACTTTAGTAAACAATGGTTGCGCCCTAAACCCAAGTATCATATTATAAATAGCACCGATTGAGATATCTTCTGTTCCTTCTTTTATTACATGTGTTAATCGCGCTTTCCAATTAAATGCCCCTTGCTTTGTATCAAGAGCTAAAGAGTTTAATTGTTTTGCAACGTCTGAACTCACCTTAAACCGGTCAATAAGCGTTTCTTTCCCTTGCCAAACGTTCTCCCAAAGTGCATCCATAGCTTTCTCCATACCCGCGCCTACTCCAAGAGACACAAGCCCGCGCGCCGCATACATCAGCGCACTGTCCCCATCAAATTCATTCTCTGCCATCTTACTCGCTGTGTTGATGTCACGACTCATATCAAGAACTATCGTCCCGAGTTTTTTCAACGAAGGTTTTTCCTGCGCTTTATGAAGCTCTTTCAGTGCATTATCTACTTGAGATGATGTATTTATATTAAAAAATACTCGTTCATTCTGCTGCATATGATTTCACAAAAAAATTATTAATCTGCGTTCTGGCCCTATTAAGCACCTCTATCTTTTTAGTCTCTTCCACCCCATCCTTCTCTAATTCATCTTCAAGTTTAGCATACGTCTGCTCTAGCTTCTCACGTAATAATTTCTCTCTCCCCAATGAGTGCTCGTCAAACGTGCTCAGTAGATAAATGACCTTCTTTGTATATTCCTTTTGCAAAAAATCAGACACCGCCGCTAAATCTCGTTTCTGCTCTTGATTGAGTGATCTGCTTTTTTCAACAATCTTAGCAACCTGTTTTCTATGATTTTTCATTCTAGGTTAGCTCCTAAATTCCTTAATATATTTACGTATTGTCCCCCGTCAAATAGCCAAATTTCGTATATAACATCCGTGCAACGGTTAAATAAGTCAAATACAATCCTCCATTTTCATTCTTCAATTTCTCATTAAGCGTTGTATAAATTTTTTCAACACCTGCTCCCAATACAGGAACTGCTGCAATCGATCGCAATGTCCCCTCGATAAATCCAGGATTTATCATTGAATTGAGTACTTTTTTATACGGCTCTGCGCCTGCCTGATTCCATCCGCCAATTGCTGTGGCGAGGTTTCCCATTTCACTTAACGTATTTGCAAGATGCGACGGATATCGCACGTCTTTTTCGCGCGTCAAGCCTTTCACCGCTATATTTGCACCATACCCTACGAGTTTATCAGAAAAAAACTCTAACCCGTCACGTAATACATACCTATTTTGAGGCGTTAATTTAATCATTCGTTTCTTAGTAAAGGGAATAAGAAGCTCTTTCTTTTTTTCATCCAATAATTTATCCACTCCCTTATCCGCCAAGAAATCCACTCCAACCGATCCCGCTCCTATTACACTATTCATAAACACCCGCCCTAATCGATGTGGCACATCGTGTCCTCCCCGCCACACAAAATCAAGATCACTACTCAATCGTTTCCAATCTTTGTGCTTCTCAAATTCCTCCCACGGCTTCATTTTCTTAGCTAACTGCGCACCGGTTAAAAGTGCCAACTCCCCCTGCACCGCCGCCTGTTCCCCTATTTCTTGATAGAGAACTGGCTCTGCCACATCAAACACTTCTTTTAAAAATTGCGTATATTTTTTCTCCGTGGGATCCACTTCTTTTTTGAGTACGACAGGCACATACTTCGCTTCCCCGACAAGAATCTGTTTTCTTCCCAACGCGTGTTGCATCCCTACTTCAGCCATACTTATGGTCTCCCTGCCTGCGCAGGCAGGCCTGTCCCCACATACACTTTGTTATCCTGATTTGTGCTACCAATCTTTTCCAAATTTTTTGCGATATTCTCTAAAATT
>CAYHQC010000093.1:0-3696 GCA_964358845.1 uncultured Gammaproteobacteria bacterium
TTCATCGACCAAATCAGTTTTGTTGAGAAATATAATTTCCGGCTTCTCTAGAAGTGCTTCATTATACTCTTTGAACTCTTTGCGTACTGTGTCGTAGGCCGCAATGGGATCGTCAATCGTAATATCGATGCAGTGGACAAGAGTTTTTGTTTTTTCGATGTGTTTTAAAAATTTAATACCAAGGCCAACGCCTTGCGATGCACCTTCTATAAGACCGGGAATATCCGCTATCGCGTGTTTGCCAAACATTCCGATGTTAGGTTCAAGTGTCGTGAATGGGTACGCGCCGATAGCTGGCGTCGCGTTGGTGAGTACAGTTAAAAGACTGCTTTTTCCGGCATTGGGAAGTCCAATGAGTCCGATTTCAGCTATAATTCGAAGCTCTAAGTGAAAAGTTTTTGATTTTCCTTCGGCACCAAATTCTTTATTTTTGGGGGATTGGTTGGTAGCGGATTTAAATTTAAAGTTACCAAATCCACCGACACCTCCTCTGGCGACGAGCACTGGTTTGGACACGCTCTCGATTTCAATGCTTTTTTGGGTGTCAATGTCTGTAATGCGAGTACCCAGGGGGACGTAGATGATGATGTGTTGTGCATTTCTTCCGAATCCATTATGTTTCGTGCCATTGCCGCCATTTTCCGCTTTAATTGTTTTTTTATAACGAAATTCCCGAAGATCATTTACATTTGGAGAGCCTTGAAAGGATACATCACCGCCATTTCCACCATTGCCGCCATCCGGACCACCGTGAGCTGTCATGGCATCGCGTCTGAATGTTGCCGCGCCATCGCCTCCATCCCCGGCTTTTATCACAAGCGTAACGTTATCAATAAGCATGAAGTCATTGTACCATTTGCGTGGGGTAAGTCAGCGGTCAATCGCCGGTTTTTTACTTGTCTTTGAAAGCAGTATGACGCCCAAAGCACCAAAGCCTAAGATAAGAATACTGACGATTGGTCGATAAACGAGCCAGGCCATCGCGATGGTGATACTGCCGACGATAAGCGTCAAACCAAATGATAACATAGAGATACTTGCGCCGATCATGCGTCCTATAAACGGTACGATGCTAGCAATAATTGGCAAAACGCCAAACACCATAGTAAACCCTATATACATGAGGATGAGACCAAGTCCGCGAAGTAGCCATGTCACTGTTTTATTATTTGCTACAGCTCCTGCAAACATTTTCTCTGCCGTGTTCTCGCCTAACTCAATCATGCTAATCATTCTGCCATTTTTGGTTACATATGGGATAAGCGTATTTCCGGATTGTTTACTGATAACACTGACAATTTGTGGTGTGATAACTTCATAACGAATTCTGGTGCTGCCGATTTCAGGCATGTTTACAACTTGGGTTTGGGAATAAATCATGTTGTCTGTAAGCTCTAGTTCTTGTTGTTTGGCGTAGGGCAATGTATTGAGCATTTCCGGGTTTAGTGTGAGGGGCAAGTAGCCTGAGAGATTTTTGATCAACTCTTCTGAGAGCGTGTATGCACCAACACTTACATTTTGCGCCAACCATTCTTTATCATCATATTGTTTGCCGGTAGGATTTTGGTGTGCTTCCTTTTCCTGAAAATTTGCAGAGTCTATGACATCGTTAGACCAGTCTTTCTTATAGGTGTACGTTGTGGTGGTATCTCTGCCTCCGCCGAGTTTTTCAACTGTTTTACTATCACTCTCTTCTATCCACTGATACATCTCAACTGTACGCTTGAGCTTGAGAGCGCTTTCGTTCACGCCAAAGTCAATATCAGTGAGGATACTTGGCGTTCTTGCAAGGCCTGAAAAGTGTATGAGTTTTCCTTCATTGGCTTCATCTTTGGTTTCAGAAGATACAGAAACGACTAACGACGCGCCTTCTTTCAAACTCTGATAAGTAGCTGCAGTACGGCCTTCGTTCCAGAATAAAAGAATGACAGAGATGCTGATGAGAAGAAATCCGAAGAAGACGTTTTTGACCGACGAGCCGAGACGAGACAACCAAGATGTAGACGTAGTGACGGTTGTAGCCATATAGTCATAGTATACTAAGGCAATGATTTTTGCCATATCCTTCTGGTGGAGCTATAATAGACAATATGAAACTTGCAAATAAAGACGTATCCGTATGTATTTGGTCAGAAAATTATGAAAAATTAGCCAAGTGGTATGAGGAAGTATTGGGATTTAAGGTTAACCGTAGATTAACACTCCCTGATGATACGGGAGTAGATTTTGATTTTTTACCCACATATTTTTACGTCGGGCGTCACAGTAAAGTGAAAGGAAAAAGTAAAGATCCCTTTCGAATGATGGTGGGGTTTAATGTCGAAAGTATTACCGCCGCATATGATGAATTAAAGAATAAAGATGTTATATTTATTGCTAGACCGTTTGAAGGCCCACCCGGCGGATTTTGGTGCATGACTATAGAAGATCCGGATGGGAATATCATCCAATTTTTCGGAAATAAATAATAAATTCTTGCCCGAAGAATGTCTGTATGCTTGAATCAAGAGTTCCAAGGATTGAAAAAGAACCGCTAGGCAAAATGACGATTACGGTATTGGGACCAAGTTGTTCGGGTAAAACAACGCTTTTAGCTCACCTTCGTGAGTCCGGCATGACGGTGCACCCTGAACCGGATAATGTAATTTTTCCGTTGTTTATAAAATATCCTCATAAATTTGGGTATCTTAATCAGCTCAATCTTTCCACACGTCTGATGGCTCTTGAAGCACAAAATGATGCAACTGGCAATAATAGTCCGCACATTATCGAAAGCGGGGTGCTAGCAACGGACATATATAACAAATTTTTGCGTGACCAAGGACATATCACTACGGAAGAATTTACGTATTTAAATTGGATGTATAAACATCATCTTTCTACACACCCCAAACCGGATTTAGTAGTATACCTTTCGGCAGAGGATGAGGAGTTGAAAAAACGCTCCGTCATGCGCGATGGCGCGGTTGCTTTGGAACCAAGTAAGCTGCAGCCCTATTGGGACAGGTTAGTGAGAGAAATTGAAAATAATGGGGTAACAGTGTTAAAGATTAATACAAGCATTTATAGTCCGGTTGAAGTTACTCATATGCTGCTGCAGGAAATGAAAAATTTGCGGCCAAATCGATGAAGCTACACTCCTTGTCTTTGATTAACCAAGCCGCCCATATAATTTGCTTTATATACTATTAATCTTTCTTGGGTAATGTGTTCTTCGCCATTATATTGCTCAATTGTGCCTTTCCACGTATTTGAGTAGATGAGCTTGCCGCTTTTAATTTTTTTCGGTCCGCGAAACGGAGCGTCTTCCGGCATATTCTTAAATGCATTTCTTAACATCGCATAGACAGGATTTACGGAGATACCATGAGAAATTAAACCATAATAAACCATTATCCACACAGGTTTATTTTTATAAAAGACGACGAGTCTGCCGCCATACGGCTCTCCACCAAAGAAATTATCGTGAGATCGCCATTCTCCTTTTTGAAAGGGGATAGTCGTTGACCCATCAACTTCTTTAATCCACTTCTTTTCCTGCCCACCAGCATACCCTGCCTTGTTTGAATCGATGAGGAATTGTTTGAGTGCTTTTATATTCATAGCGTTAGTTGTTTTCAAAATACTGCTTTTCATCCTCAAATTTAATCTCTCTTCGGGTCAATTCCCCGACGCTCTGCGTCGTATAATACATGC
>CAYHQC010000094.1:0-3622 GCA_964358845.1 uncultured Gammaproteobacteria bacterium
CTTACCAAGCTTTATGGTGTTGGAATGAGGAGTTTTTAATTATGGACCAAGCTCGCTATGGGAATTCTATGGGAATTCTATTTTATTCAACTATTTTTGTAATAAATAGTACAATACAATATATGAAGGTTCATCAGGATGTTCTTATACGTATCGAAGATTTTTTTGCACACTCGCAAATGCTTGCTTATGCCAAGGGACAGGGCGTCTTGCGGCCTGAAGATGCGCCGTATGGGGTATATTATCTTAAAAAAGGATATATCAGACAATATTTGCTTTCCCCATCAGGCGATACCTTTGTCGTTCATATTTACAAATCCGGATCGTTTTTCCCGTTGCCATGGATTCTTAATGACTCACCGAACTTGTATCATTTTGAGGCGATGACTGCTGTGACTATTGCGCGTGAGAAAAAAGAGCTGTTTGTAGAATTTTTGAAAACTACACCAGCTGTTTCATTTTATGCGGCACAAAAACTGGCGGCAGGCATGTGTGGGTTTGTCAGTAGAGTAGGGCAGTTGGTACTTGACGATGCACACACAAAGACCGTCTTACTCCTTCTTTATTTTGCAGAAACTTTTGGTGAAAAAACACATGACGGCGTTGTCCTGACTGTCCCGCTTGCTCATCGTGAAATAGCATCATGGATAGGGACGACGCGAGAGACAGCAAGTTTACAGATGGAGGGACTAAAGAAAAAGGGATTGGTAAAAACGAAAGGAAGACAGATCATCCTTCCGGATTTTAAAAAGCTTCGCTCCATAATTGCGCCCTAGTATCTCTTACGATACCAATCGGGTACACTAAGGCAAAGATGAAAAGAATGCAAATAATAATAGGCGGAGTTATACTTGTCGCGGTTGTGTGGATTGTGCGTATCGCAATTACACCAGCGCCCGGCAATCGCATGAAAGATGAGGGGCGCGAACATGTGAGCGCTCAAGAGGTCGAGAAGACTCTATATAATAGTAACCCGCCGACCTCCGGGCAACACACAGTGACATGGGTCAAACCCGGAATTTACAAGGCGCCGCAATCTGAAGGCGAGCTTCTCCACTCATTAGAACATGGATATGTCGTCATTCATTATAATTGTGCTGTGCATAAAAAAGCCAATGAAAGTGAAGCGTGCAAAACTCTTATAACTGATCTTGAGAGTATTGCAAACAAGAAAAAATTATTTAAGCTTATCGTCGTGCCTCGACCGCAATTGGATACCACTATCGCATTGACGGCCTGGAATTATATCGACAAGTTTGATTCTTTTGACAAGAAACGAATCGAGAAATTTATTGACTATCACAGGGATCACGGGCCAGAGAAGACGATGGAATAACTGAAGAGTTAGTTCGTTACTTCGTTACTTCGTTACTTGGTAAGGCGAATAAACAAAATAGGGCTGTCGAAAAAAAGAAAAGAATGGTAGACTAATAATCCATATGTCAGACATCATACTTACCGACGCGAATTTTGACTCAGAAGTTCTTAAGGCAACTTTACCCGTGCTTGTGGATTTTTGGGCGACGTGGTGTGGACCTTGCAGGGTACAGGGGCCGATTGTGGAAGAAGTCGCAACGTTGATGGCTGGCAAGGCAAAGGTGGGCAAAATAGATGTAGATCAGAATCCTACGAGTGCGCAGAAATTTAACATTATGAGTATTCCGACTCTTCTTATTTTCCATAAGGGACAAGTGGTCAAACAGTTTGTGGGGGTACAGAGTAAAGAAACACTCGTGAGTGAGTTGCATAAACTCACGAGTTAATCTACAAATAAACAAATCTACGAATTTCAAATAAATCATCAAATGATGGAATGATTGAATAATTTTACATTTCCTCAATTTATTTGCAGATTTGGCATTTGCAGATTTGTAGATTATTTATTTTATGTATGACGTCATCATTATTGGCAGTGGGCCGGCCGGCTATACCGCAGCATTGTATACTTCGCGCGCGTTTTTAAAGACCGCATTATTTACCGGCATTCAAGTAGGCGGACAGCTTACCACAACAACCGATATAGATAATTTTCCCGGATTCCCCAAGGGTATTTTAGGTTCGCAACTCATGGCGGATATGGAAGAGCAAGCAAAGCGATTTGGGACAGAGGTTGTGACCGAAACGGTCACAACAGTAAATAGTAAGGAGTTAATAGAAAATAGTAAGAAAACAACACTGTTTATTGTTAGTGACCAAGGCGGAAAATGGTTTGAAGCGCGTTCGGTCATTATAACTACAGGCGCGACGGCTATGTATTTAGGTCTTCCATCTGAAACAGCGTTTGCAGGGAAAGGTGTCTCGGCGTGCGCCACATGCGATGGATTTTTCTTTCGGGGCAAAGAAGTGGTAGTGGTGGGAGGCGGTGATACCGCGATGGAGGAGGCGACGTTTCTTACCAAGTTTGCCGAGAAAGTAACCATTATTCATCGTCGTGATGAATTTCGGGCAAGTGCCATAATGCTTGATCGGGCAAAAAAGGATCCTAAGATCACCTTCCTCATGAATCGTGAGATTGTCGAAATTTACGGGAACACTACCGTTCGTGGAGTAAAGCTAAAGAATACGACTCATAAGACTGATATGTCTGATGAGACCAATGTGTTGGAAGACTATAAAACCGATGGTGTATTTTTAGCAATTGGACATCGACCGAACACCGAGTTTCTTAAAGGTGTGGTAGAGCTTGATGAGAAAGGATACGTAATTATCAAAACTCAGAACGCAGAACTTAATGACCAAATAAAATTAAATTCTAAATTACTTGCGCAAACAGAAACGAGTGTAAAGGGTATATTTGCAGCAGGGGACTGTGTGGATCCGCGATACCGACAGGCAATTGTGGCAGCAGGCCAGGGCTGTATGGCGGCAATGGATGCGGAGAAATATTTGGAAGAACAAAAATAAATCCTAAATCCTAAGTACTAAATTCTAAACAATTTCAAAAATTAAAATTCAAAAAATGTTTAAAAGTATTTAGGATTTAGAATTTCGTGCTTAGAGCTTTAAAAAAATGGCGCAAAAATTTACTGCAGAAGTTATCAAGAAAGAAAAAGTAAGTAGCAAAGTCTACTGCGTGACGTTTCAGTTAGTTTCTCCTCCCGCGATTTCATTTCGAGCCGGACAAAACATGATGCTCATGATTCCTGCCTCGCCGACAGGCGGGTCATCGGTCAATCGCACTATGTCCATCGCATCACCGCCTTCTGAAAATAACACATTGTTAATGGCTCATGATACATCTCCCCATGGACCAGCATCATTGTGGACTGAACAGCTAAAGGCGGGAGATCCTGCGACATTTGTCGCACCAACGGGTGGCGTGTTGTCGTTATTACCTACTAATAAACGAAAAGTGTTGATTGCGACAGGCACTGGGATTGCACCATTTCGATCAATAATTTTGGATAAGCTGTCAGACTCTCAATCATCAGATTGTACTTTGATTTTGTACTGGGGCTTGCGGCGCGAAGAGGATGTTTTTTGGAAAGAAGAATTTGATGAATTGCAAAAATTATTTCGTAATTTTTCATGGAGACTTATTTATTCAAAACCAAACGAAAGCTGGATAGGAGACAGGGGACATGTGACAGAATATGTGATGGATAATGAAAAAGAAATGGAA
>CAYHQC010000095.1:0-3595 GCA_964358845.1 uncultured Gammaproteobacteria bacterium
GCTCACTGATACATGAGGCTATAAGAGGGATATATTTCGGTTCATTTCTTTCTCCTCTATGTGGCACAGGTGCAAGATATGGCGTATCAGTCTCAAGAAGCATTGAAGAAATTGGAATTTCAGAAACGATACGTTGGATTGTTTTTGAGTACGTGACATTGCCGTCAATTCCCATAAATAACCCGCGTTCTATTGCAAATCGCATTTCTTGCAAGCCTCCTTGGAAACAATGAATAACTCCTATAGGCGGATTTGTGATGGCATCATATACATCAAAAATATCTTCATATGCGTCACGAACATGGATTATCGTTGGAAGATTATTTTTTGATGAGAGCTGCAGTTGTTCGGCAAATAATTCTTTTTGAATACGTTTTTTGCTTGTCGCATCTTCATTTTTATAGAGATGATAATCAAGTCCGCATTCTCCAATTGCGACTATACTATTGCGTGATGAGGTAAGAAGTACTTCAAGTTCTTTACATGCCACTTCAGGACGGATAGTTTGGGCTTCATAGGGATGAAAACCAATACTTGCATACACAATGCTCGGATGAATCGACGCAAGTCTGACAGCATCCGTATTTGATCGCATGTCAACACCAGGTATGATAAATTTTTTGACTCCGGCCTTTTTGGCGTTTCCTATAACCATTTGTCGATCCGAATCGAAGTGCGAAAATTGCAAATGACAGTGTGTATCGATGTACATTTATTTTAGACGGGGGAATAGAGATGGTTCAACTTTGATTCTCGACCCCTCGAATTGTTTGAGTATTTTGTCAGCTGTTTCTGGCAAGAATGGTTGGAGTGAATATCCAATGACTCGAATTTGATCAACAAGCGTTTGAAGTATTTTTTGTTTCGCATCTCCTGTTAAGACCCAAACTTGATTTTTATTGACGAGTACGTCGCTTATTTTAATCTTTTCAAAAATGAGTTTTAACGTGACGTCAAATTGATAAGAAGTTTCAAATTCTATAAGAGGAGTGTCAGTTAGCTTTGGTGGAGTATATGCAATAAAGGTTAATCCCTCACACATTTTGGCAACTCTGGAGACGAGATTTCCTAACCCATTTGCCAAATCTGCGTTGTATGTTTTTTTAAACTCATCATGGGAAAAATTTCCGTCGTTAAACGGTGAAAATTTAGCGAGGAAATAGTAGCGAAGAGGGTCGGCGCCGTATTTGGTAATAAGTTCCATAGGATCTATAACATTTCCTAAGGTTTTGGACATTTTTTGCCCGTCTACAGTAAAGTATTCATGGACAAATATTTTTTTGGGAAGCGGCAATCCCGCAGAAAGTAAAAATGCAGGCCAAAATACTGCATGAAATCGCGTGATCCCTTTGCCTATTACATGCACATCTGCTGGCCACCATTTTTTGTACATAGCCTCGTCCCATCCGAAGCCAATACCAGATTGATAAATATTAAGTGCGTCAAACCACACATACATTTTTTGTGTGTCATCATGAGGCACTGGTACGCCCCAGTTTTTTGCCCGTTGGTTGGATCGTGAGATACTTATATCTTCAAGTCCTAGATTTAGAAACGAAATGACTTCATTTTTCCGTTTTTCTGGAATTATTTGGAGTTCTCCGGACAAGATTTTATCTTTAATTTGCTGTTCATATTTTTTTAAATTGAAGAAATAATTTTCTTCGGATACGTTGACAAGTTTTTTGCCAAGATGTTCAAAACACTCTCCATTTTCGTTGAGCTCATCGTGTGTATAAAACGTTTCGCATCCTATACAGTAGAGCCCTTCGTAGGATTTTTTATAGATATCTCCATTTTTTTTACAAAGTTCCCAGAGTTTTTGACTTGAGGGAAAATGATGAGTTATGTCACTTCCTTTTTGCCATACGCCAAATTGGCAATTCAAAGCATTCGTTAGTTCAAAAAATTTTATATTGTTTTTATCAATAAATTGTTGCACGGGAATGTTTGCTTTTTCTGCAGCCTGAACGTTTTTCAATGCATTTTCATCACCACCGCAAAGCAATAAAGTTTCTTGACCGAGTAATCGGTGGTAACGCGCGATTGTGTCTCCTTGTACAAATTCAAGCGCATGACCCACATGAGGCACGCTATTTACGTATGGTATCGCACAGGTGATATAGAATTTTTTCATGCGTTAGGTTATTTTATCGTTTGTTTCGTAGAACCTCAAGGGAAATAAAGAATAAAGCAAGTAGAGCCGGATAAAGTGGATGACGTAAGTTAAAAAGGCGTAGGAGAAGAAACATGAGTATAAAGATAGTTGTAAGTATCGCGATACGTTTTGAAGGAATGATAAAATATATCCATCCAAAGATCGTTATTGTAATGATTGCAAAAAAAATGACGATATGAATAGGTGTGTCCGGTGTAAACGCTGCTATGTAATAGCCAAGAACGCTCAAGCCCGATATTCCAACGAGTGCGAAGCGAAAGTCTCGGTCAATAGTAAGCATAGTTTCATTGTATGGCCTTTCTGTCATTTGATACAATAACGCTTGCTATGTCTTTTGATCTTCTCATCATTATTATTACTCTTATTATCGGGTTTGTTGTGCTTTTTTTCTTAATAAAAAAGGAATTGACCAAAGAAGCTTCGGTCACTGATACATCAACGCTTACGGCATGGCTTCGGTCTATGCAGGAATCTATAGAAAATACGAATAAAGCACTAAATGACACGATGCGAGGGCAAACAAGCGATGTGGCCAAAATGCTGCAAACGAATAGTAAAGAATTAAATGACCGATTAGATACGGCAGCTCGAGTAATTGGCGACCTGAAGCAAAATTTAGGCGAGATGTCTGAGGTGGGAAAAGGGATAAAAAGTTTACAGGAATTTCTTCAATCACCGAAGCTTCGCGGCAATATTGGTGAGCAGGTGCTTGGGGACATGATAGGCCAAACATTTCCAAAAAATTCGTTTCATTTGCAATATGCATTTAAATCCGGGGTAAAAGTGGACGCAGTTTTAAAAACTGATGCGGGACTTTTGTGCATTGACTCAAAGTTTCCCATGGAGAATTTTACCACCATGCACAAAGGGGAGACTGAAGTTTTGAGAGCAGCTGCCAAGCGTCAATTTGCCGTAGATGTCAAAAAACATGTCAATGATATAAGCAAAAAATATATCTTGCCGGAAGAAGGAACCATGGATTTTGCACTCATGTATATCCCGTCGGAATCGGTGTATTACGAAATTGCAAATATAGAAGATCTCATGGATTATGCCCGTAAAGCCCGTGTATATCCTGTATCTCCCAATACGCTTTACGCACATTTACAAGTGTTATTGCTTTCGTTTCAGGGGAAAGACTTGGAACAAAAATCACATGAAGTTTTTCGACTTCTTCGCGCCATCCAAAAAGATTATACGAAAGTTGAAGAAAATATCAGCGTATTGGGAAAGCATGTCAATAATGCGTATAATTCCATGAGTTCTGTTTCAGGCGCATTTAGTTTGTTGGGACAAAAACTTTCACAAACGCAATCAATTGATGCCCCAGACGATTGAGAGAATAATCATGCTTACAAAAATAAAATAGACCTGTTGCTCATTAACCCTCATTAGCCTCATACTGGATACATATGA
>CAYHQC010000096.1:0-3593 GCA_964358845.1 uncultured Gammaproteobacteria bacterium
CTGCTGCTGATCGTATAAGTACGGCCAAGGGCTTTGCACTTCTCTGTGATGCAGCATCTAATCCCGCTAACGCTTCTAAAACACCCATCCCACGAATACTATCCGCCATAAGGCGTAATTTTCTAGGGCTCATATGAATGTATTTGGCTGTCGCTTTGTATTCCATAATGTTATGTTTTGTCTGCTGTTCTCTTTGTCACTTGTCCGTGACCTCTAAACGTACGAGTTGGTGAAAATTCTCCTAATCTGTGTCCCACCATTCCCTCGGTCACAAATACTTCAACGAAAATGCGACCGTTGTGAACTGCGAATTTGTGTCCGACAAATTCAGGTGAAATTTGGCAGCTTCTTGCCCATGTTTTAATAGGATCAAGATTGCCCCCAGCTTTTTGCTTATTCACTTTCGCTAAAACGCGTGGATCGATGTATGGACCTTTTTTGGTACTTCTGGACATATCAGGTAGTGAAATTTCGACCGTTGTTTTTACGCGATCTTAATTTCCACGTCCTTTCATTTTAAAATTTATACTATATATATTCAGGCAATCTATATTTCAACAACGAACGCTTCGCGTGTCGAAATTCTACTACCTGACATAATTTATTTTCTCCTTTTTACTATGATGCTATCTGAGTACTTTCTTCGTTTTCTTGTGCGCTTACCAAGAGTCCTTTTGCCCCATGGACTTTTGGGTGATTTCATCCCGATTCCAGACTTTCCTTCTCCGCCTCCGTGCGGGTGACTTCGTGGATTTTGAGCAACACCTCGAACCGTTGGGCGAATACCTCTATGACGCGCATTTCCTGCTAACCCTATCACTGTATTTTTCCAATCAATATTTCCAACTTGACCTACTGTCGCACGGGCAAGGCTTGAGAAAAATCTGACTTCGCCAGATGGCAGTTTAATTTGTACGGTATCGCCATCTTTGGACAATAAGACAGCGGCGTTTCCTGCTGATCGAACCATTTGCGCACCCCGCCCTGGTTTAATTTCAATATTGTGAATTAAAGTTCCGACTGGTATATCGCGGAGTCGCAATGCATTACCGGGCTTTGCCTCAATGTCCGTTCCTGATTGTACCGTCGCACCGACCACAAGGTCAACGGGTGACAAAATATAACGCTTCTCTCCATCTTTATAGGTAAGCAACGCAACATCCGCTGTGCGATTTGGATCATACTCTATAGCAGTCACTGTCGCACTAATACCGTCTTTATCACGTTTCCAATCAATCACGCGATAAAAACGCTTTTGCCTGCCGCCTTGGTGACGCACTGATATATGACCGAACATATCGCGTCCTGAATTTTTCGGGAGTATTGATTGCAATGATTTTGATCTTTTCGCTGCCATAGTTATTTCCCCGACTGTTCTGATACATCAAAAATACTTATTCTTTGCCCTTTTTGAAGTCTCACCAGTGCTTTTTTCCAATCAACACGCGTGACGGGCTTTGCGCGTTTGCCTGACTTTCTCGTTTTCCCTGCCACTCGCATGGTGCGCACATCGGTAACCGTCACGGAGTACAAAGCGTTTATCGCTTTGATAATATCTTCTTTGCGCGACTTTAATAAAACGGCAAACGTATACCACCCGGTAGAAGCTAAAAACATAGATTTTTCTGTCATGATTGGTCGTTTCACAATGTCCATATATTAGTCCTTCTTAATAAACTGTTTTAAAGCATCTTCAACCGCTGATTTCATAATGATTATGTATTTATGGGATACGAGTGCGTATGGATGAACATGGGTCATCGGTAATACATCAGTGTCTTGTATATTTCTTGCGGCTTGAAGGACGTTGGTAGAGCCCGTTGTATGCAAAATAAGTATGGAACCGGAAATACCTAATCCTTTAATAAGTGTTGCAATATGTTTCGTTTTTGGTAAAAGTGCTTCTAGCCCATCAACCACAAAAATTGCATTATCTTTAAGTCTCACGGAAAATGCTGACGCGAGGGCAACTATTTTCATCTTTTTGGTTAAGGTTCCCTTAAAATTTTGGTGTGTCGGACCAAACACAACGCCACCACCGACGAAAATATGCGCTCTGATACTCCCGTGTCGAGCACGACCCGTACCTTTTTGTTTATAAATTTTTCTTGTCGATCCCTCAACTTGACCGCGGGTTTTCACAAAAGCTGACCCTGCTCGCTGGTTGCCTTGATAGACACGAATAGCTTGCGCCAATAACATCGTATTCACTTCTGCCCCAAAGAGCTCTTTTGGAAGCTTGGTCGTTCCTTTTGATGTACCCGTTTTATCAAACACAGGGACAGTCAATCCCGATGCCACGGGAGCTTTTGCCACGGTTTTTGTAACTTTTGGCTTTGTAACTTTCTTCGTCTTTTTAACAATTTTTACCATATTAGTGTTTCGTACTTATTTTCTTGACTGATTCTTTCGCAATAATAAGAAGTCCATTTTTTGATCCTGGTACAAGACCTTTCACCGTAATCGTGTGTTTCTCACTATCGATACTGATTACAGATAAATTTTGTACAGTCACCCGATCTGATCCCATACGTCCAGCCATGCGTTTGCCTTTGTACACGCGACCTGGAGTCGTGGTTTGACCGATAGATCCCGGAGCTCTTTCTCTATCTGATTGTCCGTGTGTGCGAGGACCCCCTGCAAATCCATGACGCTTAACAACTCCTGCAAAGCCTTTGCCTTTGCTCGTACCTGTGACACGAATAGTGTCTCCGACTGCAAGAATGGCATCAATCTTCACTTCGCTTCCTAAAGATAAATCACTTACATCACTTACAGGAAATGAGCGCAAAAAACGGAGCTTTTTATCGAGCCCCGCTTTTTTTAAATGTCCAATTTCCGCTTTTGATATATTTTTTATCGTGCCGATTCCAAGTTGAATGCTTTTACCCATCGCACTATCGTCAATTTTTGTGATATAGTTTGGCCCCGTCAAAATAACCGTGACAGGAATACGTCGTCCATCTTCGGTAAACGTTTGTGTTTGCAGTCCTTTAATACCTAATATAGCTGTCATCATATGTTATAAAACCAAAAAATAATCCCGCCACGGCGGGATCGTACTATCCTCATCCGAGACTTTTGATATATCTTATAGTATACCAAAGTATCTCTTTAAACTCCAACCAGATCCCTCAATCCTTCGACTACGCTCAGGACTCGGGATGACATAGGAATGTCACATTTTTAATTCAATATCAACTCCTGCCGGCAAATCAAGATGCATGAGTTGATCGATGGTCTTGTCGGTCGGCTCTACTATGTCAATCAGTCGCTTGTGTGTTTTGACCATAAAGTCTTCACGACTATTCCGGTCAATAAAGGTAGCCTTAGCAACATTGAAATGCTGCTTGTCCGTGGGTAATGGCACTGGTCCCACAACTCTTGCTCCCGTGCGAATGGCGGTATCCAGTATTTTCTGACAACAGTCATCTATAACCCTGCTGTCATACGCTTTTAACCTGACTCGAATACGACCTTTTGGCATATTATAAAGAGCTAAATATGGATCCCCGCATGCGCGAGGATGACATCTGTATTACGCGATGATTTTTGTAATGACACCCGCGCCTACTGTGTGTCCGCCCTCGCGA
>CAYHQC010000097.1:0-3536 GCA_964358845.1 uncultured Gammaproteobacteria bacterium
TCATATGTATCCAGTATGAGGCTAATGAGGGTTAATGAGCAACAGGTCTATTGTTAGTTTTTCCTTGCCAGATTTATCTATAATATGTAACTTCATACTCATTAAAAAAGCGACTTGCACAAGATAATCCTTGGACAAATCGCTAGGTTTTTCCGTTACGATTAACACTTATAGTGTAGCAAATCCTAATTAAAGATCATTGCTGACACTTGTTTTTGCGCTTCAACTAAGCTTTCATCTGCCTCATCACGAAGGGATCTCATTTTTTCATAAAACCCTCGCACATTTTCAGTAATTTCCTCCTGCTTTTCTTTGCTTGGAAGAGGCACTAACAGGTTCTCTACGTCTTCAGTCTGAAGCCGGGGTAATGTATTTCCTGTCATTAACCTGCTTGTTTGTTCCACAACTACAGATCTACTAAGAAATGAGAACAAAAAATAGGGATCGCACTTTTTAGCTTGCAAGACGTGGAACTCGGTAGAACAAATACCATCGAAGTCGGCGTAAAAAACTTTATTGAGGTATGGGCGCAATTTAGGGAATAGTACATCTCCTTTTTTGAATACGAATGCACTGCTAATACTCTCTTTTTCTCCAGTTTCTACATATTCACCAGTGTTTGATATTATATTTTCTAATCCGAGATAGTGTATATCTACAGGTATTTCGTTTACAATCTCCCTACGGAACTCGACAACATCGTCTAATGAAGCAATTGGCAAGCCTGATTTTTTTATTCCATCAACAGCGTTAATTCGTGCTGGATGAAAAAACATTGGGTCAATTCTTTTTTCAATTAAATTGCTCCATATGATATAGGCTTCTGGGGAAATTTTATCTACTTTCTCTATAGCTATACCTAGTTCATTCAGAACATAACCATCAATAGAAGTAAGGATTGATCCAATCTTCTGTTCTTTCTTTTGATTATCTGCATATACCTTTTGTATTTTTTCTATAATCTCTTGTTGAGTTAAGAATGAAGGTAGTGGAACAACGAAACTTCCTAGGGCTTCGTAATCGAGCGCCGGACGAGTACCACCGGTCACACTTCGTAAAGAGATTTTTCTACCGAAGTCTGTATTGAAAAAGACCGCTATATATTCAGGAAGTATTTTGATTCCATCAATCTCAGTTCTTAGATGGATACGCACAGAATGTTGATTTATATTACCCTCAAAATGTTCAGGCACTACAGCAACGCTTCCAATTCTTCCGGTAATAGTAAAAACAAGATCACCAGCTCGTAGTTGAGATCGTCTTAATTGGTTTTCGTGTACTTCCCTTTTTATATACTTAACATCATCGAGCTTAATACCTACCTCAGTGATATTCTGAACTCGTAAGAAAGGTACGCCGTCAGTTTCAACATAAAAGTCTTCGGTCACTCTTGGTGTAGCTCCACCAGATATACTTTCGATTAAATCACCCAATTTATAGGTTTTCTTATGCTTTAGGGTCTCAAGTAAGCTAATGATTTTGGGATCGTAGAATAGAGGGTCAATACGACCTTCCAATTTGTCATTCCAAACCGTAAATATATTAGGTGATTGATTAGACATATTGTTCTTTGAATTTCTTATATTCTGCAATTATTTTTGGCAAGTCTGTTTTAGGGTCTGGTTTACCATTAGCCTCATAACCAATATGATCAGCGATAGCCATAAATATCTGATAACGATTTAACTGTTTAGTACTATCTTTTCTACGAACAAATACGAGCGATGATTTTACACCCGCCCCATAGTGCGAAAATGCAAATGGTGGCAAAGATACAACAGCTAAGATTTGACAATGTTCCATCAAGAAATCTCGAACATATTGAAGTGATGAGTTTGTTAAAACACCATCAGGTAAAACAATCGCCATTTGTCCTGTACCCGGCTTCAAAAACTCAATACAACGCTCAATAAAAAGTATTTCTGTTTTCTGATTATCTCGTACTTTTTTACCGATTTGTCCAAGTGTATAGCCTTCCAAATATGGATGTTCACTCCGCTTTACGTTAGCCCCAAAGGGAGGATTAGTTACAACAATATCAAAGTGATTTTTCTTGAAGCCCGGATTTTTAGTTGTCATTTTATCAATGTTCTCAAGAGCGTCATTACCAATGACGTTTGTATGTCCGTCATCGTGAATGATCATGTTCATCTTGGCAACACGAGCAATTGAGTCGTTGATCTCTATGCCGAAGAGATTGTTTTGAGCAAAGTCGTGCCAGTAACGATATTTTTCAGCCTCATCATTCTCAAAAAATCCTTCTGCTTGTTGTCGTACTTCATCAAGGGCGTGTAATAAGAAGCCTCCTGATCCACAAGCAGGGTCTAACACCACATCGTCATTCTTTATTTCCATCATTTTGACAGCAAAACTCACAATCTCGCGAGGAGTGAAGTACTGACCGCTTTTACCCTTGAAGAAATCTTCCATAAATTGTTCAAAGGCGACCCCTTTCGTATCTAGATCGGTCTTGTTAAGTGAAATCCCCTGTAAATGTCCTACAACGGTGTACAGTTCCTCAGGGTTGATGTCCAGTTTATCCTTGAATACCTCAGGATCTCGCTCTTTAGCTTCAAGATATATGTCGTTGATACGTTTATAGACGCTATCAGCCTTTTCGTGAGTCTTAATTTGAAAATCGTAGTAGTCGCCAGTCTTGCGACCTCGTTTTTCATCTCGGATCTTAACAAAAATGATTTTACACAGCTCATCAAACGCAACTGTCGGGTTTCTTTTACCACCAGCCCATAGGGTATTATGTGATTTTTCAAGCGCTCGTTTCAGCTCTGACTTATCAAGAACTTTCAAATCCCAATCTGGATCACCTTTTTTGTACCTAAACTCTTCAATCTTGCCGTAAGAAATAGGAATATCTGTGATAGTTGCTTTTTCAGGCTCTTTGTCATTCCAGTTCTCGGTTTCCATCGCTCTGCGAGTATTACCAGCTACACAGATAGCAAACGGAGCTTTGAGGACACGGGCATTGGCTATGGCTTGCTTTGTAGCCTGCTCAAACTCTGCATCGGATATACCATCTTTTTTACACTCAACAACAACATAAGCCTTTCTTTTTGTATCATCTTCATAAATCACAATGTCTGCATACCGTTCTGGTGTACGATCAGGCATTTCAACCTCAAACTCTATTCGGGAACTAGGATAATGGTATTTCTCTAGCAAATTGGAGTAATACTCAGCTCTTACTCTTTCCTCTGGATCGTTAAGGTTTTCCTTATGCCCAGAAGGTAGGTATTCTATCTTTGTTCCTTCGTTAAGTACACGGAAATATCCTTTGTTAATGCCTTCTTTTAGAATAATTTCAAATGTATCTACTATTTTTTTATCCATTGTGTCCTTTCATAAACTTATCTAAGTCTTCTCTTCTAATTCTATATTGTTTTCCTGCTTTTAGCGCAGGTAATTGTTTCGACCGAACCCATCGATATACGGTAAGATATGCTACTTTCAGCGTTGTGGCAACTTCTTTGATCGAATAGTATTGAATTTTATCCATATTTTCGTTATATTGTATTTAT
>CAYHQC010000098.1:0-3500 GCA_964358845.1 uncultured Gammaproteobacteria bacterium
GGCAAAAAGGAGATTAATTGAGGAGCTTGGCATCAGTGATGTAAATGTAAAAGAAACTGCACCGTATCGATACAAATTTGCTGATAAAAATGGCATTGTCGAAAATGAAATATGCCCTATATTAGTTGGATACTTTGACGGCGATCCTACGCCAAAGGCAGATGAGGTAGATGAATGGAAATGGATGGATTGGAAAAAGTTTTTAGATGAAATAAAAATAAATCCCGAGCCATATTCTCCGTGGTGTATTGAAGAGGCTCATATTTTATCCTCTCGTATTATAAGTTAATTATCTCGTACACATGAATCGATTCATGTGTGCTAAGGTAGTGCCGATACAACTGTGTACGAGCAATAAATAATTATTTCTCGGCGTTTTGATAACATCAGTTACAGTTCGACTGAAAGATCTGGAGCTGCAGTAATTTCTTGCCAAGGAGTAGGGTTTCCCAAAAAAAATGCACAACTTGCGATGTAGACTGCATTGTCGGTGCATAAAGATACAGGTGGTACAACAACTGAAAACTGAGGACTAAAGACTAAAAACTTTTCACGTAAACGCATGTTGGCTGCAACACCACCCGAGAGAAGTATTGATTTTGCATGATGTTTAGCTGCTGCATTTAGAGTTTTTTTTACTAAGACATCCGTAATAGCGTCTTGGGTTTCGTATGAAAGATTAGCGATGACATCGGGGGTTAAAGATTGATCGGAAGTTTGCTCTTTAAGTGTCGTAACCAGACGGACAATTGCCGACTTTAATCCACTAAAGGAGAAATTGTATTCATTCTTTTCATCAAGCATTGGACGCGGCAATTTTATGATAGATGGTTTTTTACTTGGATGATGCCATTTAGCGGCTTTGGCAATCGCAACGCCGCCTTCGTTGCCAAATCCCAAAAGTCGTGCTGTTTTATCAAAACATTCCCCAGCCGCATCATCCAGTGTGCCACCTAGCCATGTGAGCTTGTTGGGCGATTTCATAAGATACAATTCTGTGTGTCCGCCTGAGACGACTAGCGATATGGCAGGAAAAGCTATCAGCTTTCTGTTTTCAGCTTTCAGATTATAGTTTGTATTTTTCTGATGACTGACCCGCTTCGCCGAAACTCCAGCGAGGCGAGTGACTGATGACTGATGACTGTCTATAAAATTCGCATACATATGGGCTATGACGTGATTGACAGGAATTATTGGCACACCGGTAAGCATAGCCATAGTCTTTGCAGTCTCTACGCCAACCAAGAGGCTTCCAATGAGTCCTGGGCCAATAGTAATCGCGATTGCGTCGATATGTTTTGAAATAGTTTTAATAACATTTTTTTCTTGTGGCAATATTTTGAGCGCCTCTTGTATTACGGGGAGTATAGAAGAGAGTTGTTCGCGGGCAGCCAATTCTGGCATGATGCCGCCATATTTGTGATGAAGCTTTTTGCTAGATGCCACGACATTAGATATAATTTTTATTCCATCTTCAACGATGGCACATGCAGTTTCGTCACATGATGATTCAATGGCGAGTATTTTCATGATTTTTTAATTGCATAAAGCTTCCATGTTATAAAAAGTACTGGAAACATCAAACATTCCGCAACAAGTAACGCTAGTCTTGGTCCTATTTGATCAGCGACAGCGCCGAGTGTGAGGGAAAAAACAGCAAATAAAATGCTTCCCAAAAAAGAATTGAGCGATGACATAGTTGCGCGTTGTTCATTGGTGAATTCTTTTTGCATGATAGATGTCGTTGCTACATTTATTGCTCCATATAAAAGAGAAGATGACGGCATGATTATTGGCGATGCGAGGCTCGGATACAAAAGAGCAATGAAGTTGGATAATCGACCCCATATCCTGCCTATAAAAAGTGTTTTAAATGCGCCAAGTCTTCGTATAATTCTGCTGCCATACCAGAAGCTAATCATGGCACCAAGATATGAGAGAGATTTTGAGACACCAATCGCCCACGTTGGCCAGAGTGTGATAATAAAGGCCGCGCGAAAATTAAAAGTAGCCTCTGTTATGCCAAATGCAAGAATATCTTGAAGACTTATAAGACGAAGAATTTTATTTCTCCAAAGAAAAATAGCTGACGTTTGAAGATGAGAAAAAATATTACTGCTCTCTTTTCTTTTGCGTTGCGGCTCTTTTATAAAAAATCCTGTAATCATACACAGTATTTGTGGAATAACAGAAAGCCACATAACAAGACTAAATGACCAATATGCCATAATGCTCCCAGCAACAGCGCCTATCATAGGCGCTAATTGAAACATCGAGCTTAGGCGGCCGTAATAATGATCAAAAAATTCTTTTTTACCTAAAACGCGAAGACTATCATGTAAAAGTGCATCGTTATTTCCGCTATACCAAGCTTTCGATACTCCTTCAGCGATCGCCCCAAAAAATAGATACCAATAGTTAAGACCGACCGCATATAAAACAGCGGATATGACAGCAAATAATGTTCCCATAACGAGCGTATTTTTTCGTCCAATAAAATCAGAAAATATACCAGTCGGGACTTCAAATAATGCAGAAAAAAGTTGAACAATTGCAAATATACTCATTCCTAAGGCGAAAGATCCCGTAATATGAACAAAATAGAGTATGAGAATTGCACTATGAAATTTTAGATCTGTAAAAAAATTAAATATCGCAAGCAGCTTAATGTTTCGTTCCATGAGGCTTATTATACCGTAAGATCCTTCGACCCATTCGACGAGCTCAGGGCGGGCAGGCTCAGGACGGATGACTGACCACAGTCACCGTTTTACTCAAGATCAAGGAGTTTGGCTAATTGAGAAGTGGAGGGGGTATGAATTTTGGGGATGATAACAACAGCGGCTCCAATTCGTTTTGCGTGGGTCCTTTTTTTGTCTTCCATAGAGTCTCCTTCTGTCACTGCAATTATTTGCGGATGAACTTTTATGACGAGGTCTCTGTATTCTTGGTCTGTATGCATTGGATTTAGTGTTATTACTTCATTGATACAACTGAGGGATTCAAGCATGGCTTTCCGTTGAAGCTGTGTGTGAATGGGTCTTGATGGTCCTTTCATACGAGACACGTTTTCATCTGATTCAAGAGCTACAACAAGATAATCACCGAGATTTCGTGCTTGTTGAAGAAAAGAAATATGACCAAAGTGAAGGAGGTCAAAACATCCACCGACTAAAACGGTTTTCATAGTTGTGTTCCTTGAAGATACACCGCCTGCCATGGTCTGTAGTTTGATGTAAACGTTGTATCTTCAAGCGTTTCTTGGCCACGTGTGACGGTATAGCGAAACGAGGCTTTTGCCCCCCATGCGGACCAATCAACTTGTTTTACAACGCCCACCTTTAGTATTGGGTCATCTTGGTAAAGCGGTGGGGGTGGAGCAATTTCCTTACCTACCACGTGTTCAGTAATCTGTGAACTTCTCCCATCGCTTGTGCCGTAGAGTTCAAAGGTGAGTGAGAGATTTTTAATATCGGTTTTGGTTTGTATCAGAATATGTG
>CAYHQC010000099.1:0-3386 GCA_964358845.1 uncultured Gammaproteobacteria bacterium
ATCTTTCGAAACTAGAGACAAAAGGCATGCCGTTTGCAGACTTTCGGATGATGCAGGCATGATTTTTAGTATGTTCACCCGTCGGCTCGCCTGGCTTGAACCTCGGTGAAGCGGGGGGGGTGATACCATTATGCTATACTATTTTGTATGGTAAAGCGGAATGGACTACCACGACTGCAGACTCATGCGTTGCTTTTGACCCTCTTTGCGTCGTTTCTTCTCAATCTTTTCTGGGGAGTCCCGCGCATTGTTGACCAGTTTTCTTCTAAAGGTACGACGTCTGCGACCATTTCTAGCATTGTGGATGGAGATACGATCGATACCAACGACGGACAACGGGTGCGGCTCTTGGGGATTGATGCTCCCGAATACCCAAAAGCGTGTCTTTCCAAACGTGCGAAAGATCGATTGGGAGAACTTATTTTGGGAAAAGAAGTAGTACTTGATGGCAACGAAAAAGACCGTTTTGGCAGGCGTCTCTCATGGGTGACGGTAGACCAAGATGTGCCGGTATCGATTGTGTTGGCGGAGGAAGGATTGGGAGTCGTTGATCAGATAAACGATGAACATGGAGCATTGCTTGCTGCGGCGCAAAAGAGTGCACAAGGTGCGACGCGAGGTATATGGTCACAGGAGTGCACCAATAAACAAACGGGATGTGTGATAAAAGGCAATTATCACAAAGGGACCAAGGAGCGCGTCTATCATGTGCCGGATTGTTACAATTACAATCAAATAAATATAAACCCCAATGAGAGTGATCGGTGGTTTTGTACTGAAGATGAGGCACAAGAGGCAGGATTTACCAAAAGTTTGGATTGCCCAGAGGAGGGGTAATGTATTACCCGTCGGGTGGACGAGTTTGGTCAATTTGAATATTTAGAGCCATGGCTCTAATAAATCAAAACTGGAGGGAGATAAACGGCGTTATTCTAGAGAAAAATACGTGCGGTAGATCCCATCATTTTCGATACTTTTTACTAACAAATATTGCACAGTAATATCGAGAAAGTAGAATTGTCTGAGATACTCAATTTCATCAAAGCAGGGGTAGGGGAAAAGATACACACTTTTTTGTATAGGATAAAACCCTAGATTTTGAAGTGTCAGTCGAAAATAATCACTCGTTTTGTGTTTTTCCTTTGGTATATCGTACATGACCATGCGCCATAATCCATCCCAGCGATTTGGTTTGTTGATGGCAAGTGTTTGAATACTGTAGTGTAATATTCTTCGCTTGCCTCCTTGTGTGAGTTTGATGACTTCCTCACCTTTTTCATAGACGAGTTCTATATGTTTTTGTTTGTGTAATTGGCGCAATGTTCGTCGCAAATATGAAGGATTAAAATGTTTCCATTCTTCATAGTCTGGAGATTGTTTTAAAAGTGATGCAAATGCTTTTGCCGTACCTGGAGCTAATATGACGCTTGCGATAGCAGCGCCTTTTCCAATGAGTGATAATACTTCTTTGATAGATGCGTACCGCTTAGCATTGCACTTTTCTTTGATTTGTTTTTCTAGGGAGGTGGCAATTTTTTGGATAGAAATGTCGCTTGGGAGTAGAAGTTCTGCTTGAGCTTTGTGAGTAGATTTTTGCATGACGTGTTGTATCCTATGTAGTTATAAATAAAAATGTTGCCTGTTGAAATTTTAGAGCCATGGCTCTAAAAAATCAAGGATTAAGATTGGTATTTTTAATTTGAAGTGGTGTATTGGGAGTGGTATTTTGGAGTGGATATGAGAAAATAGATGTAAAGTATTGTAGTATAGGGGATATGGAAATTAACGAAGCTCGAGAATTGATGTAGCGAAAATATCAAATACTGAAAGATTCTAAGACAGGCGAGTATCGTCTGACAACAGATGGTCAAGATGGGGCAGATCAATTTCAGACTGATGCTTATCGGGTGGCTTCTGGTCCAGATGAGCCGTTGAATAAAACGTTGAGAAAGTTATTTAATTTAAGAAACGGGATAACACAAAAAGTGAAAGTTAAAAAATGATGTTATCTTGGGGGATAATTTGAGCAAGACGCGCCTTCTCTGCATTTTCGATCTTTTCTAATCGTTCTAATGCCTCAGCTTTACGCTTATATTCGTTGCCCAAAGTTGCGCTTTGCCATCCACCCCGCGAGAGCTGTCGAATCTTGGTCCCTCGATCTTTGTGTTCGTGACCGATAAGCCAATTTGCTCGCGAGTTGGGTTGGTGACGAGCAGTAGCGAGACTACTTTTTTCATCTTCTCGTGGCACTACTGTTTGAACAATATTATGGGGAAGTGTGACTCGTGGTTGTTCATGTTTTTTTGCGCTGTATGATATTGCCCGTGTATCATGGGTTGTTCCGTCGCGGGTAATCAGAATTTTTCCACGTCTCGGCTGCATGCTCCGTCCGAGCGTTTCGTCTGCAATGTTTCGTCTGAATGGATTTCCCAGGCTTAATATGTCTGTCCAAACGGAATGAACATCCTGATCATCTATGCCAACTACTTTACCATGGTCATCCAACGCGCATTGATTTATCGTAGTATCTGATCGTAAGTATTTTTGGTCAGGACTTCTTGGCATACTAACTCATTATACATCGTGGTAGAATAACCTCATGTTTGATTGGATTTTAAGCCTTCTTTCTCATGACCTTGGCATTGACTTAGGGACTGCAAATACGCTCGTGTACGTGCGCGGCAAAGGTATTATGATTCGTGAGCCTTCAGTTGTAGCTCGTCACAAGAAAACCAAACAGGTCATCGCCATTGGACGCGAAGCCAAACGGATGCTTGGCCGAACTCCTGATACGATTGAGGCATTGCGACCCTTAAAAGACGGGGTGATAGCGGATTTTGATGCGACCGCTTCCATGCTTACCCATTACATAAAACTTATCCATGAGCAACCCAAACGTAAAGGATTCCCCAGTATCCCTCGGCCCAAAGTGGTCATCGGTATTCCATCAGGAGTGACCGAGGTAGAGCGGCGAGCGGCAGCTGAGGCGGCTATTATGGCGGGTGCTCGGGAAGCATATCTTATAGAAGAACCGATGGCTGCAGCCATTGGCGCGAATTTACCCATTCAAGAAAGCCGAGGATCATTTATCTGTGATATCGGCGGCGGCACCAGTGAAATTGCGGTGTTGGCTTTGGGAGGAATAGTGGTCAATCGCAGTATCCGAACAGCTGGCGATGAGATTGATGAGGCAATTGTTTCGTTTGTGCGATTAAAGCATTCACTGCTTATTGGCGAGCCGACTGCTGAAGAAGTGAAAATCGCGATAGGGAGTGCGTATCCCACTGAAAAACAAGAGAAGCAAACGGTGGTCCGCGGCAGGGATATTGAGACGGGATTGCCGCGATCGGTGCGTCTTTCAGAAGCAGAGATCAGAGAGGCGATAG
>CAYHQC010000100.1:0-3380 GCA_964358845.1 uncultured Gammaproteobacteria bacterium
AGCAGAAGCTATGGCTTAGATACCCCGATGGCTCTGCCTCGGGGTGTGTCATTAATGCCGTTAATGCGACTTTCCATCCTCCGATAGAAAATTCTTTTTTAAGTTGTTTTAGTGGGACATTGGGAAATGCGACGATAAATATAGGAAAACACCACACAATAAAACTATAGAGCGCAGGCTGCATAGAAGCTGATGCTGGCTTGTCAATTATCAATACGATACCAAGTAACAAAGCGCTAAGTAGAGCCAACCAAAAAGAGCGGGATATTTTAAGTTTGATATTTTTGTATAGTAAAAGAAAAGATGCGCCAATAATAAGGGACCCACCAATAAATTTATTCAGTGTTATAAATTCATGTAAAAATAGTATTGATCCTATAAATGCAATGACAGTGGTTAGCCTGAATATAATGGAAAATGATGAAGCATCGACTTCTTTGCGTGCAGAGAAATGAGTTCTTTCATAGAATCCGTAGAGGACAACGGCACATATGATAAGAATGATGTTTATGGGAGTGAGATTTTTTAGATCATGAAATGATCCTCCCTGAATAATAAATGCAAGAATAGCAAAAAACGCGCTCCACAAATTAAACACGACAGAAAATACTCGAGGGATATCGCTTTTTACTGCAAGAACCCGCATGAGTAAATCCTGTGCGGCAAAGAAAAGTGTGCTTAAGAGCGCATAGATATACCACGGCATACTCTACCTATTATAGTTGGAGTAGTTGGGTTATACGAGAGTTCACGTTTTTCTATATTACGTTATCATGTTTTAAAACATGATAACGTAATAGTTAAACATATAGAATAAGTGACGAAAATATTGATGAAAGGACGAAGTTATTTCAGTTCACTTTGAATCCAAGAAAGGTATTTTTGACTAACGTGGGTGACTGGAAGTGCTATGATTTCTGGATTTTCATAGGTGTGCAGTGTTTGTATTTCCTTTTCCAATGCAGACCATTTACTCTCCAGTGTTTTGATAAGAAGTATGTTTTCTTCGGCTATATTGATATGTTGTTTTTGCGGCGGCCAGAGATAAAAGGATGAAACTTGCCCAATGATTTGTATACATGCGGCAAACTTCTTTTTGAGAAGTTCCCGACCGATTCGTTCTGCCTGTGCGGCATCTTCACAGGAGACCATAACAAGAAGCATTTTATTTTTGTCCATATGTTCTAGCTCCCCGCAAATCCTAGCAAAACGATACCGATTAATGCAAGCGCTATGCCAAAGAGTTGTCTCCGAGTCGGTTTTTCATGAAAAATGATGAATGCTAAGATTACAGATAGCGTTGGAGAAGCGCTTGCGATTGGCGCCACGATAGATGCTAAACCAAGCTGTAAGCCAATATTAAACGTAAAATCAGCACCATGAAGAAGTAGAAGGTTGAAGACAAGCGGAATAAAAGCGAGTTTAATATCTTTTCCTGATGGTGAAATGTTGATTTTTCGTAAATACAGATAGATCAAAGGAAGCCAGAGAAACGAAAGATATATTGGCCAAAACCAACTAAGCGTTGACGAAAATACTTTGACTGCGGTAAAAAATATGCCAAAACTAATTGCTGCATACAGTGCAAACCAAATGCCTTTCATTTCGAGCGTTTTGATGGATGATTTGGGTTGATAGGTACATAAAAATACGCCGATAAAAATAAGGATAATTATTCCTGCATGAAAAAGTGGTAATGACTCACGAAGAAAAATTGTGGAAAAAAGCACGATGAACGCTCCAAACGAGCCCATTACCGTAAGTGCTATAGAGGCATCGGTGCGATTGAGCGCTTCATTGACGGCAAAATTTCCGGATTGGTAGAAAAATCCTATGAGAGTTGCGAGGATAATCGTGGGTAAGGGTGTACTAATAAGCGAGTTCCAATAGATAATCGTCAGTGGTGAGAAGAGAATGGCAGCAGCCAGCATGATCCAAAATGTGGTCTTATATCCGCCGATTTTTCGAGATGCAATTGCGCCAAAAATATCACCAGCTCCCCATCCGACGTATGAAATAAGTGCAAAAAAATTGCGTTCATAGATTACCCTTCATAAGGATTCATGATTCATTAGTACACATGAATCGATTCATGTGTACTATATTATTTGACGATAATATGTTGAGCGGGATCAAATTTTGGTGATGTTGCCATGAATAGTTTCAGAGCGCCTTGCCAATAGTATTTTTCGTTTGGAAGAAGAAGGAGGACATCACCTACAGTTATTGAAACTTCTTTATCCAAAAGACCCACGACGCCTGATCCGTCGATAACGTATACGATTTCGCGGCTTGTTGTGTTAACCGCAAATCCTTTTTCAGGATATCGTCCACGAATATCTGCGACTGCGCCATTGATGATTGAGTCAGTCATCGCATATTCGTGAATGGTTGTGGTGGAAGTTGGCTGAAGCGATGTAGATCTTTTTAAAGATACAAATTCCATGTTACTCGTTTCCGTCGATGAGTTTTTTAAGTAGTAATCCAACGAGGATGGTAACAATGCTTATAAGCACTATTTTTCCAATCATAAAGAGTGTCTCTTGGCTCATGCCTGACTTCGTTGGAGTGGGAATAGGAGTAATTGTCGGAAGGGGAGCGCTTGTCATTGTTGGCGTAGGACTTTCTAAGATTAGCGTAGGCGTTGGCTCTTCGTACGTAGGAGTTGGTGTGATTTTTGGTTTTATGACGATGGTTTGAGAAAGAGAGACGTTTACCGTGTTGCTGCAGTTTGATGGAATATTTGACCACTCATTATTATTATCTCGTACTCTACAAGTGACGACATATGATCCCGCTTTATCATAGCGAGCTTTTGTCGTGATAGTGCCATATTGTCCCACACTCTTTTCAACCGTTCGTTTCTGATCGCCGCCCAAACCAAATTCAGCAGCCGTTATGTCGTTGTTGCCGTCTACTCCAGCACAGGAAAGCGTCAGTTCAAGTGGTGTTTTTCCGATAAGAGGGCTTACTGAGAGTCCAAGACAGGTCGGTAAGACATTTTTAGGAGTAGGTGTCGGGGTAAGTGTTGGAGTAAGTGTTGGTGTTAATGTGCCTGTAGGTGTGGCAGTGGGAGTAATTTCATCAGCACGTTTTCGAAGTTCAAAGGTAGATCGTCCAGATTGGGCAACGGCTATCACACTTAAGGTTACGCTGACGAGAAGAATAAGGAATAGCGAGAGATTAAACGATGACTTTTTATTAATTTTTTTTGATATTTTGCGTTTGGCTTTCATGAGATAAAATTCTATCTATAAATATAGTAGTACGGACAAAGAAAGATTGCTAGTGAGAAGACTGGAAAGGACCCGTGATATAATAAAACGCTATGACAACCAATGATATTCGAACCAAATTTATTGAGTTTTTTAAAGCACGGG
>CAYHQC010000101.1:0-3311 GCA_964358845.1 uncultured Gammaproteobacteria bacterium
CATTTTCAACCCAAACTTAGAATATTAATAAATCTTATTGATAAATTGGGTGCACTGCTTGGCTGCGGGACTTGTGCCCTTTCGGGTATTTCCGTCCCGCCACGACGGGACTCCTAGATTCGATTATCATCAATGCTGAGCGTCTCGATCTAGGCCCAACTCAATCATTATAACTTTTAAACCAGTCTACATAAATTCTTTCAACCTTATCTCTGAACGGGCCTTCTTTTATGCTGTGGGGAGCGTCTTTTATTATCGTGTGTGTCAATTTGCTTTTGTCTTTTACTGCATTGGCATAATTTTGAACTGTTTCGTGGGGGACTACCGTATCTTTTTCTGATTCAACTATAAGGATCTGTCCGTCAAAATTAGCAATTGCTTTAAGGGCAAATGTTTCATCAGAATTTCGAACGTGGGCTCTCCAAGCAAAAATATCCGGATTATCTGTTCCACTGGTTTGCACCTTGGATTTATCAAATGCCTCATTCGGATAGTCGGCAGGAACACGTAATGCTAATCGTTTAACGTTTCTTTTCGCTGTAAGCAGTGTTGCAAGATAACCTCCGTAGCTGCTTCCAACTATGCTGATATTTTCCTTGTCCACGCCTTCAATTTTTGTGAAATAGTCATACGTCTGCAGAACATCATCGAGAAATTCTCTGGTGGTAACTGTCCGTATATTGCCTTCGCTTTTTCCATGCCCTCTTCCATCAAATAAAAAGGAAAGGTAGCCTAGTTTTGCAAGCGCCTCGGCATATTGATAACTTCTCTCTTTTTCGCCTGTCCAACCCTGGATAAAAAGAATCGCCGGGTTTTTTGTTTTTAGATTTTGAGGAAAAAAGAGGGTTCCTTTAAATTTGTGATTGTCTACAGTAAATTCAATGGGTTTCATACTGGCTGCGGGACTTGGACTCGAACCAAGATAAGCAGATTCAGAGTCTGCTGTACTACCATTATACGATCCCGCAAGTGTCACTATTATACTCCAAGTTCTCACTCTTGCGGAATTTCAATCGGAACCTTATGGCCTATAGGCTAATTAACTGGAGAACGTACTACAACTTTTTTACGCTATAGCGTAAAAAAGTTGTAGTGGTATACTTGAGTAGTGTAGATGTGAAATCGTTACATCATAAAAATACATCTTCAGATAAAGAATTGCCGATTCTATCGGATGATCGGATAGCTTCGCTTTCGGCGATACTTACAAAAAACATTCAACAGGAAGAAATTCACAGAAGATATGCGTCGATAAAACGTATTCTTACAGGAATTGGCGTAGCTGGCGTTATTGGATTGTCATTCATGGCTCCAACTGCAATACTTCTTGCCAAACCGTTTCTTGATGAAAAGAAGCAAAGAGAAAGTAATTCGTGGAAACACTATAATCCTTCGTATTTACGTAGATCAATTCATAGACTGCAAAAGCAAAAGCTGGTTGAAGTTCGTTATAAAGATGAAATAGAAATAACGATTCTTACTCAGCTTGGCAAGCGTCGTATTTTAAAATATGCATTAAATGAGTTGTCAATTGAAACACCGAAGCAATGGGATGGAAGATGGCGAATGATTATCTATGATGTAGATGAGAAAAAGAAAAAATTACGAGACACTTTTCGACGAGCACTTATTGCATTAGGGTTTCTTAAGTTACAAGAAAGCGTATGGGTATATCCATATCCGTGTGAAGAGCAGATTACCTTTTTGCGCGAATATTATGGTGTAGGAAATGAAGTGTTGTATGTAATAGCTACGAAACTTGAGGACGATACCCCATATAAGGAATACTTTGACCTTGTATAATCTATTCTCTTAAAAATATTCACTACAACTTTTTTACGCTATAGCGTAAAAAAGTTGTAGAGGAAGAATTCTGTTTCTTTTATCATGTAGTCATATGTATTACTATTAGTGCGATTTATGAAAAATGTTCTTGATACGCGCTATGTGAGCATGAAGGGATATGAAAATCCCATTTCTCATTTCGCTCCAATTCCGGTAGTTTGGCATGACGGTAAGTTTCACACGTCAGAACACGCCTGTCGAGCAGCTCCATTTATAAATGTTGCACCAAAAGTATTTGAGAAAATACGTAATGCTCAGACACCGATTGAATCCATTGAGATTGCAGATATGTACAAGCATATAATTCCACCATCTTGGCATCAACGGAAGAGACGCGTAGTTATGGAAATTAGTCTGGCGAAGCTGGAGCAACACAAAGAAGTACGAAATGCTCTTCTTGCCTCTGGAGATTTGCCAATCGTATTAGACACCAGTAATCGATATTGGGGGGCAGGAAGAAATGGAAGAGGGTTAAATGTTGCTGGGAAAATTATGGAGTTTTTAAGAGATGAATTAATAAGAAACCGTTATCCATTATCTCAAGAAGAACGTTTTGTGGAAGAATCTAATTGATTTTATAGTAATAAAGTCTATAATTCAGCCGTAATGGGAAATATAAAAAGATTTGAAAATTTTCAACCTGAAGATATTACTCCTGAAAATGCTTTTGGTTTCATTCACGATGAGACATTTATAGATCAGGGTGTGGATTCTGATGTATTTCATTGGGGAGATAGTTGTATTCAACGTTTCCATGATCAGCCTCCAGAGAAAATTCGATTGCTTCAACATGTGGCACGTAAAGCGGCAGAGATAGCAAACGGGAGAACCGCTCGCATTGGGTTACATGGTGAAGTCACTTTTAAGTTTGTAGAGATTGATAGGGTTGTGATTCCCAAAAGGACACCGCAGCCATTTACGGTCAAGAAATATCAGGGTGGTCGACGACCTAAAGAAGGAGAAATAAAACCTTTGGATAGAGTGCTTAAAGCGCTTTCTGTCGGTCTTAATAATGAGATGAAAGTTGAAGGAATAGCCATAATTGCACCAAATATAAAATTGCAAAAAACGAATAGAGGTATTGGTCCTTTCGCAAAATATGTCTGCGCTATAACAGATCCTTGTCAGTATGTGGATGATTTAAGAAAAAAGAAATAGTTCATTGTGTTGCATGCAACAAACCCCGTTGTAGTGGGAGTGTTGCGAGTCCCGTCAGTGCGAGCCTTGCAAAGGCTATGGTGATCCCTGAGTACAAATTATGGTATAGTTGAGGCTATATGAGTTGGTTAGTTTTTGCTTCTATCAATGTAATAATGTCTTCTGTCGCAAGTTTATATCAAAAAATTGCGATGCGTGAAGAAAAAACAGATGCTGTAGTTTCTGCAATT
Source organism: uncultured Gammaproteobacteria bacterium (assembly GCA_964358845.1). GTDB lineage: Bacteria > Patescibacteriota > Microgenomatia > UBA10105 > UBA927 > UBA927. Next base: position 3,234 of record CAYHQC010000101.1, read on the forward strand.
ACTTTTATGATTGTAAGTGGGGCATGTTATTTCATTTATGCATTGATAAAAGGGTTTCATATACCTTCCATTACATTG
>CAYHQC010000102.1:0-2982 GCA_964358845.1 uncultured Gammaproteobacteria bacterium
CCTCCAAACGCTTCATCGTGGAAAAAACAATCAGCTAATTGGCAACAGGTCTATTGTCAAAAAAGTCCATATTTCGAATACAAATTAGCGATGTTATTTTTTATCGTTGGTTATTAAAAATTGGTCTTACTCCTCGAAAATCGCTTACATTAAAATCTTTACATATTCCAGACAAATATTTTGCTGATTTTTTACGAGGACATCTGGATGGTGATGGCAGCATTATTCAATATACAGAGACCTATCTTGTAAAATATAATCCATCATATATTTATGATCGGCTCTTTATCTATTTATTGTCTGGAAGCGTTTCCCATATTCTATGGTTACGAAAGAAAATAGAAAAGTTGAAAAATATTCGGGGATCACAAGATAAATTACAGTCAAAATTACAAAGAGGGTCTAATGCTGTGTATCGATTAAAATATAGTACGAAAGAGGCTAAGATTCTTTTGAATTGGATATATTATCGTTTTGGCTTGCCATGCTTAGAGCGTAAATTTAAAATAGCAAAGCCTTATATAAGGTACGGTCTTGAAAAGTGATACAATATCTGAAATCTAGTTCGAGTCCTCTCCTCGGCACAAAGAATTTTTTTGTATTATACTTAAGGAAAGGAGAGAAATAAATATGAAATGTCCAAAATGTAACGGGGATATGATAGAGGGATTACTAGCACACCGGTCACATGGGAAAATTGCTGCAACTAATGGATCAGTTGTTTGGGGAACTTCTTTAAAGAGTAGTTTCATTGCAGGTTTTACTGTGGAAAATGCTCAAGATGTAAAAGTATATCGATGCAAAAACTGTGGCTTCCTCGAAAATTACGCAAAATAATATCGTTAGTCATTGTTTTTTCTCCTTTTTAAAATGAGCAAAGGCAATGATAAGACTAGCTTTCTCTTTTGGATCAATAGAGGAGGTTAGATAAGTTCCAACATCGTCCCAGATGGTGCACAGAGAGTTTTTAGTAATTGTAGAATTCTTTATGCTTTTAGTACAAACAAAGCTTGGTTTGAGTAAAATACAGGGTATTGGACTTTTTGCAGATCAACATATCTCAAAAGGAAGTTTGATTTGGAAATTTCGACCATATTTTGACTTATGTGTTGAAAAATGTAAAATTTTGTCCTTATCTGAGCCTGCAAAGCTTCAATTTTTAAGGTATGCTTATTTGAACAGTCAAACGAATATGTATGTTTTATGTTTTGATGATGCACGATATTTTAATCATTCAGATAATCCTAATTGTAAAACAATAGAATCGTTGGATGATAAGGAGGGTGTCGAAATAGCTGGTAAAGACATACAGAAAGGCGAGGAACTTACCGTTAATTATAAAGAATATGATGCAGAGTATAATTATAAAATGAGTATATAAGGAGGAATATGAAACTTAAAGATCTGTATGCATTAGCGGTGAAAATGGGAATTGAGGCGGATCCTCGCGGGAAAGCCGGGGTAGAGAAGTTGTTAGCCAGACGCAAAAAAGAATACGAAGAATTACCTAAGTCCAAACAAAAGGATTTTGATTTGGAGGACTTGAATAATCCATACACAGATTCTCGCGTTTTATTGGGTGATCCTAACATGGAAGTCGATTCCCTGCTGGCCGGCATTGACATCAATGCTTCCGAAGTACTGTTGGCCGACCGATTAAATCAAAAAGGAGAAAGTATAGATCTTCTTCTTACGCATCATCCTGAGGGCGCATCATTAGCATCACTTCATGAAGTTATGGATATGCAGGCAGATGTTTGGGCGAAATATGGAGTGCCCATAAATATAGCAGAAGGAGTCATGCGTGATCGTATCACCGAAGTACAGCGACGATTTTCGCCTGTTAATCATGCACAGGCGGTAGATGCGGCGCGATTATTAGGATTTGCTTTTATGGGGACCCATACGATTACAGATAACTTGATACATACCTTTATGGAACTCCTTTTTGATAAAGCAAAACCTGAAACTGTGGGAGAGGTTTTAGAGATTTTAAATAATGAACCGGAATATAAAGAAGCAACGAAAGGCAAGGCAGGACCAATGCTTTTTGCAGGAAGCGAAAAGAATCGTGCGGGGAAAGTAGCTCCTATTGAATTTACTGGTGGGACAGAGCCTTCGCATATTATTTATGAAAAATTAGCTGCAGCCGGAGTGGGCACTGTCATCGGTATGCACGCGGGCGAAGAACATCGCAAAGAAGCTATCAAGTATCATGTTAATCTTGTGATTGCAGGCCACATGAGTTCAGATAGTTTGGGAATGAATTTACTTTTGGATGCGATAGAAAAAAAGGGCGTAAAGATTATTCCTGCCTCAGGTCTTATCCGAGTAAAACGATAAAAAATCCCACGGTTATTATTTGTGTGATGACTCCAAGCGGCAACGGTGCCTTAGTGTGAAATACGTTGGGAAGTTTGTAGACGTTATAGGTAATTCTCTCAAGAAGTGATGCATTGTTGGTGGGTTTATGTTTATTGGAACGTGCGTAAAAAATATACCATGGCGTTTCCAGCCAATCAGGAAGAAGACTTGCTATCACAGTTATAGCCCAGAGACCAAAGGGAAGAAATCGGCCAAACACCATATACGAAACACTTATTCCAATAAGCGTGTCAGCGATAGCTATGACACCTGTCATATATTTAGGCCTTTCTCTCCAGTTGGTTCCGAAATCCCAATGAGGTATGCTATCCATGATGTAGTGTGAGCAAAGCGCGAGGCTGCTTGCTTCGAAAGGGCTTGAAAAACGACTGGCTATTGCACCTGCGACAAGTGCGTGCGCGGTAGAAGTCATTAACGTATTGTATGATAAGATGGAGAAACTTGCAAAATATCGCCCGCATTTTGCAATAAGAATTGCTCTGGGCATAACTCTTTCTAAGAAAAGAAAGACTACGCCCAAAGCTATAGTAGATAGGCTTTGTGCATAACTCTTTCTAAGAAAAGAAAGACTACGCCCAAAGCTATAGTAGATAGGCT
>CAYHQC010000102.1:3082-3283 GCA_964358845.1 uncultured Gammaproteobacteria bacterium
TTGTGCATAACTCTTTCTAAGCCGATTTAATAAAATCGGCAAGAAAGAATAATATGAAAGTGAAAAAATCCATCGAGCCAATTGTCGCAGTACTTGCCAACAAATCATTTGTTCGGTTATGGATAGGGCAGTTGACAAGCCAGCTCGCGATGAATACGATGCTTTTTTTGCTGTCGCTTCTTTTGTATCAGAAAACCCATA
>CAYHQC010000103.1:0-3277 GCA_964358845.1 uncultured Gammaproteobacteria bacterium
ATGAAAAATATAATCATCGTAAAAAAGCACTGGAACAACTTAAACCATATATTAAGAAATATTTACAATAATACTATTCACTACAACAAATCCACGCCATGGCGTGGATTTGTTGTAGTGAACGGTTTGGAAATTGGTATAAGTTAAGTTTGATTAATTAAGTTGGGTCAGGTTGATTCGGGAGATTATTGACTGGCTGATTAGTTTGTCGTATTATAAGGTTACTTAACAAGTAAATAAAGGCGATTGTAGGTTGAACTTTCCCTCAACCGAGCTGTTTTCCGGAAGCGCTACTTAAAGGAGCGTATAAGGAAAAACGGGAATTCCCGTTACAGAATAGTCACTTTGTCGTCACAAAACGGAGAAGTGACAAAGAGTATATCGGCAACGATATACCAAAGAAAAGTGGCACCACGAGACACCTCGTCTTTTCAAAAGAAAGGAGGTGTTTTTTTATGGTTGAAAATGTGGTGTATATTATTCGTCACGGTGAGTCTGTAGCTAATACAGAGGGTAAATATCAGGGTCAGACGTATAACACAACGCTTTCGGAGCTTGGACAGAAGCAGGCAGACGCTTTGGGAGTTCGTTTAAAAGATGAAAAGATTACACGAGTGGTTACAAGTCCGCTTATAAGAACTTTTCAGACAGCCAAAGCTATTGCGAATTGGCACAAAGAGCTTCAAATAGAAATCGAGCCTGATATTATAGAAACAAATCATGGTGCGTGGGAAGGTGAAGAAGTTAGAACGATTAAGGACAAGTGGCCAATAGAGTTTGATATGTGGCAAAATTCGCCATCATGTGTGTTGTTTCCTGAAGGAGAGGCATTTGAGGATACCCGCACGCGCGTTCTTGATTGGTGGAAATCGTTTTTCCCAACGGTACGGGGTACAACGGTTGTCGTTACACATGACAATATTCTACGGACAGTGATAGCAAATACGCTTGGGATGCATCCTGATTTGATGTGGAGGTTTGAGCTACAACCGACGGCCGTTACAACTGTAAAAGTGATAGGCGGTCAAGTAAAAGTGGGTATAATAAACGATACTAATCATTTGGAGGGCTTACAGGCTAATCTTGCAAACCATGCTCTTTAGCCGTATTCTATATATATGTTAGATATTAAATTTATTCGAGAAAATTTAGAGGTGTGTAAGATAGCGGCGGTGAATAAAAATCGCGTCGTGGAATGGGTGAAGTTACTCGCAAGCGATGATAAACGTAAAGGGTTGATAGGAAAAGTTGATAGCCTTCGTACAGAGAGAAACGTTGTGAGTAAAGAGAGAACAGAGAAAAGTAACGAGAGAGGTAAAGAAATAAAAGTTGAGTTAAAAGAGTTGGAAGAAGCACTTCGAATAATAGAAGGCGAATTTGAATCACTCATGCTTACTGTTCCAAATGTCCCAGATAAAAGCGTGCCAGTCGGGAAAGATGAAAAAGATAATGTGGAAGTAAAAAAGTGGCCTGCCTGCGCAGGCAGGGGTGAACCAACTAAATTCAATTTTGAACCGAAAGATCATATAGAGCTCGCAACATCGCTTGACCTTATAGACTTTGAACGAGGAGCTAAAGTGGGCGGATCTCGCGCGTATTTTCTGAAAAATGAAGGTGCACAGTTGGAGCTCGCAGTTCTTATGTACACGTTTAATAAATTGATAGCGAAAGGGTACACACCATTGATTGCTCCGAGTCTCACAAAAGAATTTACTTTTTTTGGTGTTGGTCATTTTCCTTGGAGTAGAGAAGAAGTGTATCATCTTGAAAAAGATGACCAGTATTTGTCAGGTACTGCTGAAGTGCCGGTGACTGCGTATTATGCAAATGAAGTACTTCTTGAAAAAGATTTACCTAAAAAGTTTGTGGCATTTTCACCATGTTTTCGTCGAGAGGCAGGGAGTTATGGTAAAGACGTAAAAGGGGTTTATAGAGTACACCAATTTAATAAAATTGAACAAGTAATTATCTCAACTGCAGAAACGAGTAACTCTCTTACTCTACATGAAGAATTACTCGCGAATTCAGAGGAAATTTTACAGGATCTTAAATTGCCTTACAGAATAATTCTTATGTGCACTGGCGATATGGGCGAGCCACAGGTGAAAAAGTATGATTTGGAAACATGGATGCCATCAAGAATTGCCTATGGTGAGACGATGTCTAATTCATTTATGGGCGACTTTCAAGCGCGTCGGTTAAAGATACGGTATAAAGGCAAAGACGGAAATACGAAGTTTTGCCATACGTTAAATAACACAGCTATTGCGTCGCCAAGAATTTTAGTTGCGATTCTTGAGAATTACCAGCAAGCTGATGGTTCGATCAAAGTCCCAGACGTCCTTCAACCATTCGTCGGTAAGAAAGAAATACGGAGATAGTATTAGCTTCTGCAAGGGGACCCCTTGCAGAGAGCAAGGGGTCCCCTTATGAAATTTTCAACAATGCATTGGTTTACTTACATAATTCCTAAAACTATACTCAAAACTGGTTCTTCATATAATCGTGATATACGCGTCGTTGAAGAGTCTGGGGAATATAAACTTCTTGTGAATGGTTCGACTGAAACAGGACCATATATCAAAAAATTATTGATATACGCATTTAAGAAATTTAATATTTCGAAAGAGAAGAATGTCAATACTATTTTAGTTCTCGGTGTAGCGGGGGGGACGATCATTCACATGTTCCATACTCTCTATCCTCATGCACAGATTACAGGCGTTGATATCGATGCAGTAATGCTTTCTCTTGGAAAGAAATATTTTGGGCTTTCTGATATTCCACAATTATCTCTGATAGTGGCAGATGCGAAAGATTTTGTACAGCGATCAAAAAAGAATTCCTACGATTGTATCGTAATCGATCTATTCATCGGTCGTGAGATTCCTGCATTTGAGAGTAGTGTAGAGTTTTTAACTTCTCTTAAATCGTTATTGTCGCCACACGGATTCGTCTTCATCAATTATCTTAAAGAATTAGAGTATGGATTGAAGCCTTCAGGGATGACTAAAACGCTCCAAAAAATATTTTCCACCGTCAAGTATGTGGACCATGAATACAATCGATTTTTTCTCGCAAAAAAGAGTTTCTAGGCCGCATCCGATAATAACTTGATTGTATCAATGCTGCACAAAGGGTCGTATTCGTTCATACCTATGAAGTTATTAACGAACGAGCTCTTAGGCCGCATTCGATAATAACTTGAATGTATCGATGCTGCACAAAGGGTCGTATTCGTTAATACCTAAGAAGTTATTAACGAACGAGCCCTTAG
>CAYHQC010000104.1:0-3275 GCA_964358845.1 uncultured Gammaproteobacteria bacterium
CTTTTGTTGAAGAATCAGATGATGAACTTTCACAACGAATTATCTATGAAAAAACAATCGACGATTAAATCAATTTTGAATCGTATTAAAAAAATAGCCTCAAAAGGCCAGGCCTTGCGAGGCTATTTTTATACAATTGTGATTTTGCTTGCTGTGTCGCTCTCCGTAAATATCTTCTTTTTTGTTCGAAATTATGAAAAAACCCGCGTGACGTTTGTCATAGACGGAGACAGTGTAGAGTTAAAAGATGGTAGACGAATACGGTTGTTGGGCGTTGATGCGCCAGAACTCGGTCGATGCGCAGCAGATGCAGCAAAAGAATCATTGAAAACAGTAGTTTTGGGCAAGCATGTCCGGTTAAAAAATATCGTGACCGATGATTATGGGCGACAGTTGGCAAACGTGATTATAGAAGATTTTCCGACTTGGATTTCCTATTTGAAATGGTGGTATAGGGGAAAGCCGACACCATTTCCAGATCCAGATCCTATGGTAAATCGATATATGGTTTCCCATGGATTTGCTAAATTTGCAGGGGGTGACACACCATATAGAGATACTCTTCAATCCGCCAGGGAATATGCCAAACAAAACAAATTGGGTATATTTCATGATCAGTGTCGCGGATCGTCAGGACAAGTTGGATGTGAGATAAAGGGAAATATTCGACAAGGAAAAAAGGTTTACTACATTTTGTCATGTAAAACCTATGATCAAGTGGTTGTTGATCAGTCATTTGGGGATCAATGGTTTTGCAGTGAGAAAGAAGCAATTGTCGCCGGATTTATATTTTCTCCAAGTTGTTTAGTTGGAAAATAGCTGACTTATTTCTTCACAATCTTTCTCCCACTGACTTTTTCAGCCAAAGAAATACCACTAACCGATATTCCAAAAAGTAAAAGATTAAATCCGACAATGTATCCCATACTGATAGTGAGAGTAGAAAGGGTTTGTTGTATAGAGCTCATCCATTGTGGCGGCAATGCCATTGTTATTCCAGAAAAATAGGCTGCAAGACCTATGAGCGAAAGTCCTATTGCCACTCCCGGAAACCCATCCATATCTTCAGGCGATGAAAACATACTATTTGAAATAGCGAATAATGAGTAAAGAGTAAGGAGTAAATAGTAAATAGAAATACTCGAAAACAAAATATTATTTTGGAAATCGAGTGCAGTTTGGCTGTATAAATTTGGTAAAATTGTAGAAAGTAGAGTGAGTGTCGTTATCCCCACAAACAGCGGCGCTATGCCAATAATCGCCCGTCGTATTGGATCAGTTTTGCTTATCATGACACTCCCCGTACGTACATTTGGATTTTCAAGTCCTTCCGGGGCAAGCGTTAATCCACCCGTGTGAACGCCCAAAATTTCCGCGGTAAACAAGTGAGAAAGTTCATGGATGACCGTTCCCGGGAAAAATAGAAAAGAGATAATACTTATCGCTACGGGTCGCGATTTTGTCATAAGAAAGAGCGATACATACAGGTTTTGCGTGAGTCTTCGCGTAATCAGCCACAAAATAATCAGTTCAAAAATAAGAAGCAAGGCAAGCATAGTATTAATGTCCTTGTTGTTGATCGCTAGACGCCATTTGGCTCACAAACATAAGAAGAAGTGCGCCACTTACGACGCCTGACATAATAGTACTTACCATATTGGGTTTTTCTTTGAGAGGAAGTGAGGAAGCAAATATTGCCTCGGCTTTCTTCATGTTTTCTTTTGTGAGAGGGAGGCCAGCAAGCTCAAGCATCGTGTCGGGCTGTGGATTAAAGCCTTTAAATTCATTTGGATCGTTTGTCATCTCTTTCCATACCACTTGTGCCAATGGCTTATTGCTTTCTAAAATTTTTACTAATATTTCAGACGATTTTACATCGCCTGATTGAATTTTGGCAAGAAGTTCCTCGGGCACGCGTTGATGAGGATGTGAAATGTTATATTCCTGAATGATAGAGACGAGTGGATTTTCTGCAGGATTAGCTTTTGAGAGAGGCAATGCGGAAAGTTTTTCTTGAAGTGCCGCAAGTCGAGGGGCTAATTGAGGATCCACTGAGTCTGGTGCAATTTCTTTAAGCATTATAAGTGCCTCCATCCGCATTTGATCCCCAAGCGGCGTATCAGCAGACTGGGTAGCAAGACTGCTAATAAAGAGTCGTAAGTCTTTCATGTCCAAAAGAAGAGCATTAGCTTCCTTGAGTAGCTGCATAGCCATTTCTTTACTTATCGCGGGGTTTTCTGAAGATACGACATCAAGGACTGGTTTTCCAGCGGCGATATCCTCGAGTTTTTTCCGCGCGACACCTCCCTGTTGTTTTTCTTTGGGCGGTGAAGCGGCTTTTTCTTTTGCCATTGCCGCCACCTTTGGCACTTCTGGATTTATTGGTGGTTGTGCACGAACTTCAACAGGTGTTGCAGCCATAGATATAGTATAGGCTAAGGTGTGCCCATCACGTCAAGGTCCGGGAAAAACAAAATAATTGTGTCTGCCCTTATTTTACGATACCATTGTTTTATATGAATTACACAGAACTTTTTGAACGTTGGGTGACGCTTACTACGTTCTCAGAGGACGATCGCAAAAAGCTTATCGACAGGCTTCACGAGGGTGTCGTGAGCACTGTCCAAGCGCTTGCAGGATTAGCGTCTAGTGAAATGGGGCGAGTACTTGACGAAGTGAAATTTGAAAAGCGTGATGAATACCTTCAGGTCGTCGCACCAGTAGCGGCACTTGGGGCTCTTGATGGGTATTTGCTGTCGCTTATGGTCAACGGCACTAATCCTGAGACAGCAGATTTATCCAAAAACGATAAAGTTAAAGAGTTAGCAGACGTGTGGAGAAAACAGTATGAAAAGGATCAAAATCAATCATACTTAGATAAAGTAGATCCGATTATTGGATTATTTTTAGGAAAGATTACGGATCTTCGCGTCAATCAATCACTCGCGTTTTATCCGACTATCGTAGATTTGCCATACAAAACGACAGAAAAGTTGCATCAATATATCGGTTGGGCCGTGCATCAGGGCTATGTGTTGGGGATTATAGAACAGGAGCTTACGAATGGTTGAGTCGGTTATCGGCGCTAAACCAAGCGAGTTAGTGTCAAGTATTCGAGCAAAAGAAGGATCACTTGCGTTTACCTATAGCAAGAAAGATATCGTTGCTAATTCTGTGGGTCATATTTTAGCTATCCCAACAAATCATGTGCCATTATTGACATTAGACTTGTTGCGTAATTTCCCATAATCAGGCACACTAGAGGGATATGAATA
>CAYHQC010000105.1:0-3275 GCA_964358845.1 uncultured Gammaproteobacteria bacterium
TTACTTGATCGTCAAACGGTGGAAAAATATCTTGATGTTATAGAAAAAATGTTTATTGTTATCAATCTTCGTGGTTTTAGCAGAAATATCCGCAAAGAAATTACAAAAACATCCAAATATTATTTTGTTGATTTGGGCTTAAGAAATGCTCTCATCCGTAATTTTAACCCCTTACGTTTGAGAGGCGATGTTGGTGGTCTGTTTGAAAACTTTTGTGTTATCGAACGGATGAAAGCTCTGTCTAATCAAAGAAAGCATGCCAATTTTTACTTTTGGCGGACGTATGATCAAAAAGAAATTGATCTGATAGAAGAAAGAGATGGAAAACTGAACGCTTTTGAGTTTAAATTTGGGGATGGAAAAATTCCTCAAGCGACCAAAAAAGAATTTCTCCATACATACCCTGATAGTACCCTAACATTAATAAATACGGAAAATATAGAAGAAAGCTTGACGCGCTGACCCCCACCCCCACCCTTCGGGAAGAATTTTCCCCTTGACAAAGTATCTCTGAGCCCCACCCAACGGGCGAAACACGTTCACACCTCCCTTAACCACCCACAACCCTCCTGCAGGTACTCTGCAACACCGAACATCTGACGGATATCCAGATCCAAAAGTTAGCAATAAGCCCAAAACAGGCGGATTGAGGCTGAGACCGAATAGAATAAAGAGAATACGTGGATACAGACTCCATGTAGTTTGACAATTACATGGATGAATGATAGAGTAAGGATAATGATTACCAGAGCGGTTGCTGACTTGGACAAGATATTGGAGGCTGGAAAAGTCTTGGTTATCTATGGTCCCAGAAGAGTAGGAAAAACTACTCTCGTGAAAAATTATTTATCAACGCATATTGAAAAATCTCGGCTATTATCAGGAGACGATGTGGGGATTCGGAGAGTTTTTAGTTCAGAAAGCGTTGATACTATTAGCCGTTTTGTCCAAGATTATGACTTGATAGTAATTGACGAAGCCCAGAGAATTCCCAAAATCGGCTGGGGGTTGAAAATTCTCGTAGACCATAATCCAAAACTAAAAGTAATTGCTACCGGCTCGGCTTCGTTTGATTTGGCTAACAAAATAGGTGAACCGTTGACGGGAAGAAAATCTACATTAATTCTTCATCCAATTGCTCAGTCAGAGCTCTTATCCATGACCACAAAACAAGACTTGAGAGAACACTTGGAAGATTTTCTCATCTATGGATCGTATCCAGAAATAATCTCGGAAAAATCTACCACTCAAAAAAAAGCACTACTGGAGGAAATAACAGGATCTTATTTGTTAAAAGATATTTTGGAATTAGAAAAAGTTAAAGCGTCAAAACTGCTGGTAGATTTATTGCGTTTACTGGCATTCCAGGTTGGTAGTGAGGTGTCTCTTAATGAATTGGGCAAAACCCTAGATCTAGATCCAAAGACTATATCCAGATATTTGGATTTGTTGGAAAAAGCGTTTGTTATTGTCAATTTGCGGGGCTTAAGTAGAAATTTGAGAAAAGAAGTAACTCGGACTAGTAAATATTATTTTTATGATAACGGCATTAGAAACGCGTTGATTTCCAACTTTAATGATTTAACTGTCCGCAATGATATTGGAAGTTTGTGGGAAAATTTTCTCTTTATGGAAAGGATCAAAAAACAAAATATCCAAAAAATATATTCAAATAATTATTTTTGGAGAACCTGGGATCAGGACGAGATTGATCTGGTGGAGGAACGTGATGGAAAATATTTTACCTGGGAGTTTAAATACAAACCTCAAGGAGTAGTTGTGCCTGCAGATTTTGCCACTGCGTATCCTGCCTATGAATTTAAAGAAGTGAATAAAGAAAATTATCTGGACTTTCTCCAATAAAGTCCACACCCTTCGGGTGAAACAGCTTCGCACCCCTTCTCTGCATCACTCAAAAAACTCCCTGAAAATGTAAACATCACCCTTCGGGTGATGCACACCTACTTCCCTTCTTTGGACACCACCCTTGGACACCACCCTTCGGGTGAAATACGTTCACACCTCTTCTTGATACACAATTTCCCCTTCTTCGCACCACCCTCCGACCACCACCCTTCGGGTGAAATACGTTCACACCCTTTCTTGTTATAAACAGCACCCTTCGGCAGGTACCATACGGTATCCTGCCTTCGAGTGATCTAGCTTCGCACCTCTTTATTCCCAATAGGCTGAATTGGACTTGACACATCCAGATATATATGTATAATTGGAAGTATGTATTCCAGAAAACTGGTTCCACCAGTACAAAAGAGCTTTTTTCTCTTTGGTCCTAGAGGTGTTGGAAAGACGACCTGGGTTAGACAGACATTTCCCGAGGCTCTCTATTTTGACCTCTTGGAACCCGCGACTTTCAATCAGCTGATAGCAAGACCCCAAGATTTGGAAAAGATGATTGATGAAGATTACTCGGGTTGGATCATCATTGACGAAATTCAACGTGTCCCCGAGCTGTTAAATCAAGTTCACCGTCTGATAGAGCTGAAGAAATATAAATTTCTCTTAACTGGATCAAGTGCCCGGAAACTCCGGAAAATGGGCCAAAACTTATTGGCGGGAAGAGCTCTAGTTTATCAACTTCATCCACTAACCGTGTTGGAATTGGGCGGAGATTTTAATCTGGATGAAGTCTTAAAATTTGGCGGATTGCCGGGAGTATATAGTGAAAACGACAAACAGAAATTTCTCGAGAGTTATGTTCAGACCTATCTACAGGAAGAAATTCAACAGGAAGGAATAACCAGAAACCTAGGTGGCTTTGCTCGATTTCTGGAAACCGCCAGCTTTTCTCAGGGATCGGTTCTCAATGTCTCGGCTGTGGCTCGCGAAGCCATGGTCGAACGGAAAGTGGTAGAAAATTACTTTACTATTCTGGAAGATCTGCTGACGGCAGTTAGGATCCCGGTTTTTTCCAAAAAAGCCAAACGGAAACTGATAACGCACACCAAATTTTATTTTTTTGACACCGGAATTTATCAAGCCATCAGACCAAAGGGGCCATTGGACAGGCCAGAGGAAATTTATGGAGTGGCTCTGGAAAGTCTGTTTTTACAAAACCTCTGGGCAGTCAATGACTATTTGAATCTCGGATACAAAATTTATTATTACCGTACTACTTTGGGGACAGAGGTCGATTTTATCCTCTATGGCGAGCGGGGAATCGTAGCTTTTGAGATAAAGAGATCCGCTAAATATTCCCGGTCTGATTTGAGAGGGCTAAAAGCCTTTTTGGCTGACTATCCGGCGGCCAAAGGGAT
>CAYHQC010000106.1:0-3241 GCA_964358845.1 uncultured Gammaproteobacteria bacterium
TGCCAGCATTTTGGAAAACGGCGTAACGGTCGTCATATATTTCGGGATCTTGAACTTTTTCTTTTTCATATATTTTTTAGTATATCATGAAATAAATACTCGTACTATTTTGTACCAGTGTATTAATACACTGGTACAGAGGAGTTTCTCCAAGAAAAAAGATTCACTGTGTAAGGAGATTAATTATATTGTATTATTAAAATAAAGGTATATACTCTTTGTGACATGAGTATCGATTCATCTCAAACGACTTTGTCCACAATTAATCCGGTAAGGAAAGAGTCTGAAGGACCGTATACATTGGGAGGGTTGGTCGATGAATTGAAGCGTCATGTTGGTCCAGACGGGATCGAGCATTCAGGTGGACGAGGAAGAGTTATTGAAATACGGCAACATGGACGTGAGGCAAGAATTCAATGCATGGTATGCGGAGGCATTGCAAGGGAACAGGTATAGGCTTCACTCAAACAGAATTTCCCAAATATATTTATTGCAGGGCTTGGTGAACTACGTTGGAGTGTATGATCAAACTTAAGGAGTTGAATCATACCGTGCTATAAAAAGGAGTAATTTTTGAAGTGGCGCATAGTCAAACGGAATACATAACTCGATGCATGGTGTACAAAATATTCGTTGCGTATAGATAATTGTTGTTTTACAACATGCACACCCACGTTGAAAATGACCAGGGGTAACTTGTATCCAGACAAAAAAACCTACGATACAAACGATTGTAATAACAATTACTGACCTAAATATGCTCATTAATTTCATATTTGCAGGGACTAAGTGATTACGTTATAACCTATTTTTTAACCAATTTGTATAATAACATTTGGACCCCAAAATATATTCATCCGAAATAAATCACGCTGTAGAGGGATGGGAAGTTTATCAAAAGGACAAATGTGAGCGGGAAATGTTTTGTTGTACTCTTTGAGATAGTATGGAACCAAGTCTAATGCTTGAAAAGAAAATAAAGGTTTATTCTTTGAACGAGTGAGCAGCTCTTTAATGATTCTTCCCGCTATTCCTTGTTTCCTCCAGACTGGTTTTGTCCATAAACTAACAATTTCTACACTTCCTTCTACTTCTAGTAATCTACCAAAAGCAATAATTTCGTTTTCTTTTTTTACAATAATACTATTCCGCAATTGATTTTCTCTCAAATCATCTATGGTTTTTTGTGTTTCAACAGTGGTGAGATTAAAGGGGTCTGTTATAAGGAAGCCTGAAGTGGGGACTTCTTGATATCTACATATCCCATTTTTTTGTTTGATAATTTGGTTTTTCTCATTTTGTAAGAGTGGAAAGTTGTGTTCATACACGGCGAGTGACTTTTGCCATTCGTTATCTAGCCAGTCTTTGCCTTTTGATTTATACCCATCATTTTTTGTTGACACGAGTCTACGAAGATCTAAATCTTCTTTTTGTAGCTCAATGATAATTTCCTCAAGATCTTTTAGATTTGGATGCTGAAGATAGGCGTCAGAAAAAGAAATATGAGATTCAATCACTTCTAGGAGTTCCATGGGACAAAGTATATCAGAAGCTTAATACTGTTTGCAGGCTCGGAAGGAAGTCTCCTTCGTATAAAAATACTTCGGACGGACACGGTCGAACCTTCTGCAGGGACGGAGGGAATCGAACCCCCACTAGAGCTTTTGGAGAGCCCTGGTCTACCATTAACCTACGTCCCTATACATTGCTTTGCAAATGTATTATAAATTGCGCGAAGCTCCATAGCAATTCGTGCATCATAATATCGTATGCGTAAACTTCCTTGGTATCCTTCTCTAATTCTTTTTCCTGTATGGGGTTTTAAATATGTTTTACTAAATCGTCGTTTCGAAATATTGGCGACTTTGGACCAAAATATCATCTGTTGTTGTTCTTTATGATATTCATGAAGGTGCATGAGCGCACGAAATTTACTTTCATTTAATGAAAAAGATTTGCGTAAAAGAGTAAGAAATGTTCGTATCATAAGAGGATCTGAATTGATAAAGGATATGTAGCTTCGTGCCGACTTACTTCCCTCTGTCCATAAGAGGAAAGAAGCGAGAAGTTTATATAAGACTTTACTGTTGGGAAGTTGTTGCAACAACATCATTGCGCCATCTTCAAAAAGTTTTTTGTTTGCTTGACTCTTTCGTTTTTTTATTTCCGCTGATTTATATTGTCCAAAAATGCGTCTTTTTTGTAGACGCAATTTTGCGGATGTATCTAGTATGACACTTTCAGACCAAACAGAAGCTGTACCCTGCGCTATAGCTAAGAGTTTTGCAATTTCCCGAATAGAGTAACCTTTTGCTCTGAGATGTTTCGCTTTGTCTTTGATTTGTATTGGATATGACATAAGTTATGTAACTTAAGTTAATAGTACAATTATAATTGTATGGGGTCAATGAATGGAGAAGAGTATTATGGTAACAGTTTGATTGTCTTTATGGCGTTTTGGTACACGTTGCCAAATCCCGCGATGAAGACGTCGAGTTTTTTGTATGGGTTGTAGAAAATTAATTTATCTATCTTTGTCCCATCCTTTTCTGATGCGTCATGGTAGAGGGTAGCGGAAAGGGTGGCGCTGCCTGATGCACTGACGATCGTGAGTTTTTCCATTTGATCCGCAGCAAGCGGCACACGCGGAATATCTTTTTGGCAAACAATAATAATACTGTCCTGCTGATTTTTGGGATCAGTGAGGATCGTGCCACTTGCCGTACTTTCGAGGCGTTGGAGGTTTGAAGGATGCATAAACGTCACGCCGCACCTTTCATTTGTATAGTCCACGAGAGTTGGGGCTGGTGTAGCGGTAGGTGAGATGACTTCCGGGATTGAAGGCGTAGGGTTGTATCGCATCGACTTGCCGATATTTACTCCTACTACCAGGGCCGCGATTACCGCAAGCACGGCGGTGAAAATAAACGTATTTCGCTGCATACGAGAAATTAATCTAATTTACCAGATTCTTTGTGATCCGTGTGCTTTTTGCACTTTTTGCAATATTTGGAGAGAAGCAGTTTCGTCTCTGTATTTATTTTATTTCTGCTGGTCATGTAGTTTTGACTTCTGCATACTGTACACAGGAGTGCTAATAGTAATCGTTGATCTTTCTTTGCCATAAACCTTATTATACTGTATTAAACCGTCTTACTCAAGAAGTTTGTTTGAAACGATTGCATCGGAAAGTATTGAAGCCATGTATGAACGGCCAGAGTCTGAATAATGGATGTGGTCG
>CAYHQC010000107.1:0-3222 GCA_964358845.1 uncultured Gammaproteobacteria bacterium
CCATAATAGTAAGCATCGCGTTTCGCACCGCGTGTTCAAATCGAGGACCAATGATACCGGTCTTTTGCGGATCGTAGAGTTTATACATGAGCCCGACTATCGCAGTCACTACAAAATGTTTTTGTTGCTCGGTATCTGCAGTAAGCATGTTTATTCCCATCGGACGCTCGGTATCTGAGGGGTCAAAATAAATCACATCTTCTGCTCTCTCTGCAGGAATACGCTCGAGAATTCCATCAACTAAATCACCGTGCGGGTCTATGACCGCCACTCCTTTGCCCTCTTTGATATCTTGTATCACCATCTCCTCTAACAATTGCGACTTACCAGTACCCGTCTTTCCTATAATATAGGTATGCCTTCGTCTATCATCGTCACCGATATAAATCCGCCTATCAACACCGTGAAATCTTGAAATGCCGATAAACATTCCCGTGTTTGGTATCTGCATCGGCGCCGGAGCGCGTTTGGCGTTGATCCAAAAAATATGCGGCGTCTCGATTGTTTTATTTGGTAAATGATAAATCGTTGCGAGCTCATCACTATTTAATACGCCAAATTGTTTAAAAAACGGCAGATTGATGACAGGAAAATATCGATAGACAAAATCAAGCATAAACATTTTCTTGAAGGGATGCTTCACTTTTGTAAAATGATTATGATCATTTGTATACTGATGAAACGACGTCTCAAGATTCTCCAAATGCGCATCTGCAGATTCTTTTGTCGCCGCACACACCACGAGCCGTATAACGACATTAAATCCGGGTTTTGAAATTTTTTGTTCTACTGACTCCAACATCTTTGCGTCTACCTTAAAACTCGCTTTCTCGGGGTTTGCTTCATTCTTCTTTGTTTTTGCTATAAAGGATCGCCCTAAAGATGCCCATTTACTATTCGTAGGCTGAACGAGTATCTGAATAACCGCGCCTTCTCCTTCATCCATTTTTGCCAACACCGACGTTATCGAAGATAAAGGATCAACGGGAAGATCTCGGTATACACGAATTGGCAGATAATCAGAATTTTTTGGCGTCAACGCGGTGAATGAAACTTTTCCGTTTTCACTAAAAATATTATATTCATCAGATAGCTTTATATCTGCCCCTGGGTAAGAACCATGAATTTGTTTCTCTACAAGATCAACAAAATGCTTTGGCACTGCGATAAAAAAGCGAATATCCTCCCGCCTTGCAACTATTTCAAATGAAATATGATCTTGCGGCTTTAAAAATGACCAGTATCCGCCATGATAAAGTGCATGCAAACTCGAAAACATCTGCTCCGCCGCATCAATCTTGGTTTCATTGTCCCGCGGTGTAGCAACTTGTAAAAGTACATATTCCAACGAACGCTTTTCGCGATCACGATACTTCCAAAGAAGAAATGCTATATAGACTAGTACTGCCAAAATACCCGTAAACACCACGACAAATCCAAGGGTCACTCCCAATATTTCCAACGAATATAAAAGGTCAAATACTTGGTCTGGCATATATATGTTGTAACTGTTTTAGGCGTCTCTCACACCACTGGGCTAACCATCTCACAGAGCTTATGATACTCTCATGAAGCCCCTTTGCAATCTGCTCATCAGTCAAAGGGAGTGTAACGGTTGATGATATCGTTGTAGGCACTACGACAGGATTTATTACTTTCACTCCAGCGGCAGAGACTATCTTTGGCAATACGACAGTCGTCCCTTGCAGCGTAACCCCTACAGCTGATACCTCTTTGGGAAGTTCTGTATCCTTACTATGTTCTCCATCGGTAGGAATTTCTACTGCTGATTTTTCGATATGCTCGACCTCTTTTCCCATTCCTATAGAAGAAACGGGCTGCAATCCAATCGACTGGTCTGTAGATGGTTGTTGCGGCAGGGTATTCATATCAGGATAAATGAGTTGTATCTTTTAGTATTCTATCATGAATAAAGAAGTATATAACGCCTGACAACGGAAACTGAAGTGTTGCGACTTTTTTCTGTTTTTTTACTGGTAAAGGAGAAGGCGTTTGTGCCATTCCCGCCTCTTTTAATTGTGATAAATACCAGATTATAGACAATAATACCCATGGTGTTGTAGAAAAAATCTCATTTGGTTTTATTTCACGAGTGTCCCTTTGATCCTGTGTTGATACATCTACATCAATAACTTTTCCCGACTTAGTACTCCGATCAAATCCTTGAAGGATCATCCAAATAACCACACCAAAAATCACCCTGTTATACTCTTGACGAATACGTTTTTCTGATGGCGCAAATTGATTTACCTTATCACTATAAAGCGATATATCAATATTTTCTTCAAGACCGATTCGAGGACCTATATCAAAAGACCCCATGGCAAGATGCGAAAGTGATTGTAAAATAAAAAGAATTCCAAACTCTATGCTTTCAATATCTTTCGTCTCTTTTTTCGTGTCACCATCTATGGCAACCATTTGTGCATCCTCTACTTTCCTGTGTGAAGCGATGCTTTTGTCGCCAAATATTTTTTGCAAAAATGCAAGGACCGATTCTACTGTCTCACGCACATCATACGTCTCGTTTTTTGTGACACTCACCCTCAAAGATCGCTCACCATGTTCAACATGAATCAGAGGATTTTCTTGGGACACAATCGGTAAAACGACAAATGGCTCGAATAATACTATTTGAAGCGCACTGATTGCCAGCTCTTCATGAAGTGAGGCATAAGAAATCACTGTTTGTTCAAATACCCACTCAGAAAGCACATCATGTACTACTTTTTCTGGTATCTCAAGTTTTTTGACTGTCTCCAGTGCTTTCAATGGCTTCAATACTTCTCTCACTGCACCTTTACTCGAAATAACGGCTTGTGCTTTATGGTGTTCAACAATCGCTTTTTCTTTCTTTTGTACGTACCATGTATTCATACTTTCTACCTTTTTTTGTATATATGTATGAAAATTTTCACCAAGATAAGCCGCTGTCTCTTGAATATCCTTGGCAACCTTTAACGCAATGCCGCTCACCATATCCGTACGTAGAGAAAGAACGCGTGGCTCACTAGTAAACGCATGTGCGACAGCTATCGTTTTAATCTCATCAACGGTAACGGCTCCGCAAGTAAACAGTACATGTGCATATGATATGTCCTCGTACTTTAAAGACGTCCCAATAGTTTCATGATACTGTGTGAGACGATTTATAAATGCTTCACCTTCCTTGTGTGTAAAATCTCGACCGGTAGTAGCATA
>CAYHQC010000108.1:0-3172 GCA_964358845.1 uncultured Gammaproteobacteria bacterium
TCTCCAAAACCTCTCATCACAGCTATTAAATGAAGCTATATCGCAACAAGTCTAACGAATAAAACCGACAAATAAACAAGTGAACTTCTCTACGTTCGGACTAAATACAGGTAGAGTAGATTTACAACGAAGCCAAATATTAGGCTCCCCAGCTTTGTCTATCCGAAATAACACAACACGCACAGAAATCGCTCGAATTCACCCCTTTCATCCCGAAATACCTCCCATGGCAGCTTTTTCCCAACGAGGAAGAGGGAAAACACTCGTCTCTGTCGCTCCTGGTCGTACTAACGCAAATAAAATAGACAAAATTTTTATCAGCTTTAAAAGATTTCATATGGAAGGATCTACTCCTCAGGCACACGGCGACGCATGGATTGCCATCAGCCCAACCGGAAAAATCAAAGACACAAATCTCCCACTTAACACCGATATGACTGAGGTTGCCGGACAAGCTCGCCTGATCTTACAGGCTATCCGTGACGGCAAGCCAATTACACAAGAAAAATGGCTACGCCGATATGCAAAGTGGCAAAATCCACAATCCCGATCGGAGTGATAAATTTAGCTTCGCAAGGCGTCCCCTTTTGAAGCTAAATTCTGTACATCCCTACAAAATCTTCATGCTATCCCTCCTCCGCCAAGGCTTCGGCAGAGCGCAGAGCGCAGAGCGTCGATATTTTGTAGCAAGAAATCTAATTCTTTCTCCCTATCAACTCTATGTTCCCCAACTGCTTTGCTTTGTCAAAATATTTTTTATCAGCAGTTATATATATTGCATTTCTTGCTATAGCGAGTACGTGATAGGATGCGTCATACACCGTCGTCCCCAGTTCGTAGGCTATTTCCAACGCTTTTTTTATTTGTATGTTGTTGAGCGCAATAATTTCTATGGGAAGAATAGAAAAATCGTTTAATATTTCAGCAGCATGGCTCGCATCTTTCATGCTAAATCGTAATCCATTTGCCACCTCCAATGGAAAAAGTGATGTAGATAACAATACAATGCTTTTTTGTTCTGCTTTTTTCAACAAGCTTGCTACTTTATCAGCTACTGACTTCTGTTCCTCAAGCAAATACACAAGTATTACTGAAGCGTCTATAACCATTGTGGTCATATTCTCCCCCGCTCAATAGCTTGTCTGATGATCTTGTAGGAAATCTTTGGTAATTTTTTCCTATGTGCAAGAAACGTATCCACACTACCCACTGGGATATCATTTAATATTTTTTCTTCAAGCGCTCTAGCAATAAATCCGCTCATCTGGCGATTCCCCAATTTCACCGCTAAATAATCCGTGAGATACCGAGGAAGGCTAATGCTTATTTTTTGAATAGTCATACTCATAGTATGAATTACATTACTACTAATAATCAATTTTGTCAATCTCTTGCACGGGCTACAACTTTTCTGCGCTATAGCGTAAAAAAGTTGTAGCAAGTGATTTCCACACTTTCAGATAACAGACTAATTGTCGAGTCATCACACACATGCGACAATACCAATATGCACCTGTTTTTTGTGATCCTTATCTGTTTACTTACAACAGTAGAAAATATTTGGCCAAGCATTATCGGATTTCAAAATACACCTGCCAATTCAGTGTTTTTAGGCACAGTCCACCACTCGGATGATTATTTCTACTACCTTTCTCAATTTACCCAAGGGGCGACCCGTTGGATTACTACTACTGATCTATTCACCGGAGAATCTCTACCAGAAACATTTGTGGGTTGGTCAAACGTGCTCACAGGACGCATTTTTCACCTCATCGGTATACCTGCAATTCCTGCCTATCAAATAACAATCGCCATATGGACCTTTCTTTTGTGTCTCTCTGCATACAAATTAGCCCTCCTTATCTTAAAAGACAAACACAAAGCACTCCTCTCCCTTATTCTTTTTGTGCTCTATCATTCCTTTCCAATATTCCGCGACAATCACTGGACCTACGCTGACTACTGGAACAATTTTTCTGTTCCTCGCGTGAGGTTTGGCGGTGTACCACACCAATTACTCCTCAGTACTCTCTCAGTCTTAACACTCTCGCTGCTGCTTGAGAAAAAACGGATACTGATGGCAGTATCTTCATTTCTTTTGGCAAGTCTGCAACCCGTCCTCTGGCTTCTTATCGTCGTATCAACCGCCTGCACAACATTTGTACAATATCTTCAAAAACCAAAAAAATCTTTTTCATCTCTTTACTCTTTACTCTTTACTCTCTTACTGTTCTTCTCCGGCCTTCCTGCGGCAATCTACCTAAATACTATTTTTTCTACCCTTCCTTTTTCTCAATTGAAAATCTGGGAAGCAACTCAGCAAGTACCCTTAAAGCTCACAGGATTTTTCCTAGCTATGGGGCCCATCTTTATCATCGCACTCCTTAGTCTGTACATCTTTCTTTGGAAACGCAAATATGAACGGTTTATTATTTTCTCTTTCGCTCTCTTATCTCTAACTTTGCTTATGTCACCTATTCCACAAATCGCGAGACTTACTAATATTCGCTTTATGTCCGCCCTTGCCATCCTTTGCATATCAATAATCGCGGCAGACGGCCTTATGCACATAAAATCTCGGATACTATTTATTTCTCTTATTTTTGTACTAGGAATTCTTGTTATTCCTAATCACATTCGTACAGTAAAAATGTCCAGTGATTTCACCCCATCAAACGCGTACGAATACCTTTCGACAAGTGATTTCAATTTCTTATCGTCTCTTAAAACCATTGGCAAACCAACCGATACCTTTCTTGTGCTCTGGCCTTACAATATGCCATTTCCAGCGCTTACCGGCAAAAGAAGCTACCATGGACACCCGCTTCTCACTATCAATCCTTCCGTAAAAAATGCCAACGCCGCAGCCTTTTATGATGAAAATTTGACCAACGAGAAAATCCAAGAATTTATTGTCAATAATGATATCCGTTATATCATCGCCTACCCTTGGCAAACCTCTCTCTACCAGTTATCATACCTAAAGGTACTACAGCAAACGAACAATTTAGTAGTATTCGAAGTAATTCTTGAAAACCTATAGTAAATCTGTTACACTGTATTATTAATGAACATGCCTGAAGCCGCACCAGTTCACAAACCTTACGAACACTTGCATTTCAATCTCGATGTCCTCTCGATGAGTAAAGCAGAAAAACTTGATTGGCTCGGA
>CAYHQC010000109.1:0-3140 GCA_964358845.1 uncultured Gammaproteobacteria bacterium
TGTGGGCCTCAATAGCGATGGTCATAAGTTTCCTTGTAGGATTTCTCAAACCTGCGTGGATAAAAAAAGGTGATACTTCATGGTATCGTACGATGGTACTTTTTGCAGCATGGTTTATTATCCCTCTTGTACTGTTTGGCTTCTATAAAAAGGGTATTTATGATTATTACTTTGGTATTTTTTTCCCATTGCCATTTTTATTTGTTGCTATGCTGTTTCGGATTTTAGGGAGCTCTCGGGTAGGAATAGTGTTTGCCGGAATTTTATTAAGTATTCTTGTGATCTTTAATTGGGAAGGAAGACCTTTTAAATTTCTACCAAACAATCAATTGGCTCAAGCGCGCATGATTGCAAAAGAAGCATATGAAAAAGCCGAGGGTAAGCCATTTAATTTTGCCCTTCTTGCAAATTTTAATTCTGATCATGTGTATCGGTATTTTTTTGAAATTTGGGGATCTCCGCCTGTGACCATTGAACGCAACGATGTAGATCCTTTGCGGACCACTGTCACTGATCAGCTCATCGTAATATGTGACCTGCCAGAGTGTAAACCCTTAGGACATCCTTTGTGGGAAATAGCTGGTTTTGGTCGAGCAGAAGTGGTCGGTGAGTGGCCAAGCTCGTTTGTTCGCATCATGAAACTCGTACACTACGATCCAATAAAGGAGGGTAATAAATGATTAAGCCATATTTGTCCGTAGTCATACCGTGTTTTAATGAAGAGACCAATATTCGATTAGGGTCACTTGATAAAGTGGCGCGGTATCTTGATCGGCAATCATATTTATGGGAGGTAATCATTGTCGATGATGGATCAATGGATCAGTCTCCAAAGCTTCTTGATATTTTCGTCAAAGCCAACAGAGGATTTACAATCCTTCATAACGGACATGTTGGAAAAGCGGGCACAGTGATAGCAGGGATGCTTGCGGCCAAAGGCGATATTGTTTTGTTTTCAGACCTTGATCAGGCAACACCGATTGAAGAGTTAGAAAAATTATTGCCGTTTTTTGATAAAGGATATGACATAGTTATAGGATCAAGAAATCGCGATAGACAGGGGGCGCCAGTGTCTAGGGTCATCATGGCCCGAGGATTTATGTTTCTAAGATCCCTTATTTTAGGTTTAAAGGGAATCACCGACACACAGTGCGGATTTAAAGCCTTCAAACGTGAAGTTTCAAGTAAAATATTTCAAAAATTAGCGTTGTATACGAGTATTTCAAAAGTTGACGGCCCTATGGTGACAGCCGGGTTTGATATAGAAGTGTTGTTTTTAGGAAAGAAATTTGGGTATAAGATCAAAGAAGTTCCTGTCGAATGGCATTATGTAGAAACACGCCGCGTCAATCCTCTCAAGGACTCTTTGCGAGGATTTATTGATATTATAAGAATTCGCATACATGCGTTACGCGGTCTTTATAAATAGGCCCAAATTATGAAGCTCTCACAAACTCACGGTCGGGGCATCTTTTCTCTACGCTTTATCGGGAGCGTAATCCCTCCGAAGCGAAATTTTTTTTGCTTTCATCCACAGGCCTACGTTAGTGGTATTTCGCGAAGGGGGATAAAATTGTGAAAAACAAACCGTCACATTTTGTTATCATAGGGTACATCATTTCTGTTATCGCGTTGTTTTTATACTCGTATACACAAGTTGATTTGAACTTAACGCTTTCTCGGGCAAGTATCGTCCAGTCTCTGCAAAAATCCTTTCAATATATTGGGTTTTATAATCGACCTCTTTCAACGGTTGTCTACATTGGCATTATTACTCTGTTTTATTTGTTGTATTTTCAGGTTTTGTCACTGGTCAAGAATAAGAGTATTGATCGCCACAAAATATGGAAGATTATTTATATACTTGTAGCAGTTCTTGTTTTTTCTTATCCAGCTTTCCTTTCGTATGATTTTTTCAATTATATGTTTACTGCTAAAACAATACTTGTCTATCATAAGAATCCCTACGAGACTATTCCCCTTATGTTTGCGGGTATAGATCCATGGCTAAATTTTATGCGATGGACACATTTATCCACAGCATACGCTCCATTATGGATATTTTTCTCACTTATTCCATATCTTTTGGGATTCGGATACTTTATCCTCATTATGGTAAACATGAAACTATTGGTCGCATTATTTTATCTTCTCGCATGTAAAATGATTGAAAAAATTCTTTCAAGAGAAAAACCAACAGAAGCGGCATTTGGCTTGGCGTTGTTTGCTTTAAACCCCTTGATAATCGTTGAAACGCTGGTGAGTTCTCACAATGACATCGTACTTTCAGCATTTGCACTCATGAGTCTTTGGTATCTTACGCGAAAGGATATGATATCGGCATTGTTTTGGCTTTCGATGTCGATAGCATCAAAATTGATGACTATAATGCTGGTTCCACTGTATGCCTTTAAAAAGCGTACAAGCTGGATGCTTATCGCTATGATAGTTGGACTTGTAATCGTTATACTAAAGCGCGAGTTTCTCCCGTGGTATCTTGTCTGGGTGATGCCATTTGTCGCTTTAGAGCCCTCACGAAAAGGCTTGTACGTTGCCTTATCTATACTCTCATGTGGTTTGTTGCTTTCCTACGTGCCGTACTTGTATATAGGAAGCTTTACCCCCTTTGGTCAACAGGTAAAAACGACGATAATTATCGTCTCCATCATTAGCTCCATTATTTCATTTTTCATTTTTGAGAGAAGAAACAGTTGTCTTCAAATCGCTTCAAAATAATAATTTATCGCCGGTTTGCTTGTGTTGTCTCTTATTTTATATAATGAGGCTATGCGGTGGAATAAAAAGAGCCTCTTTGGATTTGTTTTAGGCGCGGTCCTTATCTTAGCAGTCTACGCCTGGACGAGGTTTGCCAACTTGACTGCTCTTCCTATATTTACGGATGAAGCAATATATATACGATGGTCTCAAATTGGTGCACAAGACGCTAATTGGCGGTTTATATCGTTAACCGACGGGAAGCAGCCGATGTTTACATGGATCATGATGATATTATTGCGCTTTGTGCCTTTTGACCCATTGTTTGTTGGAAGGCTTACCTCTGTACTGGCTGGCGCTTTAACGCTTGTTGGAGTATGGGCAGTGGCATACAGGTTATTTTTAAGTGTCAGGGTAGCGTGGGT
>CAYHQC010000110.1:0-3111 GCA_964358845.1 uncultured Gammaproteobacteria bacterium
CCTCCAAACGCTTCATCGTGGAAAAAACAATCAGCTAATTGGCAACAGGTCTACTATTGTTCGACTCGATCATTTATATCCATCTCTTATCTATTATTCAAACAAAAAAGTACTGGTGTCTACTTTAGACGCATCAACCGGTACATATTTTCTCTCTAGAGAAGATTTAGTAGATTTAATTGAAAAGAAGAAGATACGGTGGGCATCTGGTCAAAAAGAAGTCATAGACAACTTTTTGACAGTAAACTCTACTATAAAATACGAAAAAATAGAAATAAATCACGACGAATTTATCCTGAAGTTTCTTTAAATATGTCTACACACAAGAGCAACTGATTACTTAAGCTCGCACCAATCTAATTAGGTCTATAAAAGTTATTCAAAACATTTATAATTTATTATTTCACCCAAAGAAAGTGTGGTTATAATCTCACAGTTTTGCCCATTTTCAATAACTTTATACACTATATTTAAAGATTTTATTACGCTTTCAGAATAAGGTGCCTCAAGGGAAAAATTCGGATTGTTTAACTCTAAAAGACTAATCGGACATGTGTTCATTTTTACACAGTATTCACGGACGTACACCAACATAGACTTAGCTTGTGCCTCACGACGTAAATCAACCGCCGTCTTTTGTGAATTTCTAGCCCTGGAGCCTCCCATAAAAAAGATTAACACAATTAATCCTATTAGTATTGGAAGACCTATATAATAACCAATTATTATCCTCTTCGTTTTAAGACTCCATGGAGCTATAAACCACATCATTATTGCTCCGACTATCGGTATAGGCATGAAGAGGCAAAGGATGCCCACATAGCTTCTCCAATCTTTGTACCATTTTTTTTCCATTACTTTTGATTATAAATAACTAGTTAATTAATACCTTATCATAGCAATGGATAACTTGTCACGCACGCTCTTTAAAAATTTGGAACTAAATTGACATCTAATTTTCGAATTGAGAATAAGAATACGCAACCCTTACTCAACTACATTCCAGCGCTTGCCAAGCACTGCTCCTCGCACAAATAGACACAAATCTTCACCTACTTTATTATCACCACAACACGCGGGCTGAGACTCTTTGCCATGGAGTACACAGAACTTTCCACGCAACTTTACACAGGGTTTTGGCATGGTATACCCGCCACCTGGCTCAAGTGTCACAGTTCCTCCGTCATCCACAAGCATCTGCGCCTCTTCAGAACTGAAATCATAAATCACACGCTTGTCCTTTAATGGCTTACAGCACCATGCAGCGCAATGTTTAATACAATCAAGTTCTATCATATGGAGCATTATTATAGCTCAAACCATTGATATTCACCTATTGTTTATCCGTTTATGGTCCCCTAAAAAAATGGTCATGACGATAGGTAATGGATTTGATAAGCTACTATTATGACTGATGCCCTGCAGCCTTTTATTGATGCGAAGAAATTTATACCGAAAAGTGGAGAAGCAGTATTTTTTGCTACAGCAAAACCCCCAAAAGAGACATCTCGCCTGACTATTGGAGTAGCTCAATCTATAGATTCAGTCTTAGATGACCTCCAATCATTCGATACGATAAATAGTTCCAAAGTAGATGAATTAACAGGGCAAATAGAAAAAAATCAAGGCCATCTTGACAGTGCAACAAGATTGAAGGTACAAAATACTCTTTCATCACTGAAACAAGAAATGGATGCTCTCGAAATAATAGAGGTGGCAGAAGCTCTGGCTACCATTGACAGTCCCTGGGGAGCATTGGCTCAAGAGATCGCTGACTCTGATCGTTTAAAACAAGTACTTCCTGACATAAAGCTTCGTGAGCAATACGTAGACAAACTGCTTTTTCCATTAGGAGCAGAATTATTTCGTGACATTCGAAAAATGACAAACGATCCCCTGACTCGCCAACTTATGTTTCAATCAATTGCAGATGAGATAAAAACTAATCCGAATATGATTCATGCTGCCCAATATTCCCTCCCACGACCAAAGGATGCCGGAACAGTTAAAAGTTCTATGCGCCGAGTATCCATAGGATTATTAGGAATTCGGCTCGATGGTCATAAATCAGAGACTCAAATAGAAAGTATATATAAAAAAGGTATTTATACTGCGGTCCTTCGCAGTAGATTATCATCCGAGCAGCCGATATTTGACCTTTCCAGCATGGAACAAACTCTGAAGCTTGTAAAACAAGAGGCCGATCATACGATCATGCCTTTTGCAAAAGAGGAGGCAGCTCAATCTTTACGGGAAACTCAAACAGAACTAAACGAAATGAAGAGAATCCGACATATTATCGATAAAGAGCTCCCATCAATTCATGATGAAAAATCGTTGATGAAAGCATTAGATAAAGTTCAAAGTGCTCGCTTTGAAGGAACGAGTAAAGAGATCGCTCCGTACAGACTTGAGCCTTGGGTACCGCAAAGCGTTCAAAGAAATGCACGATCAGAATTAGAACTACTCAGCAGACCGAAAGAAGACATGTATGCAAAAGTTCTAAAGAAATTAGATTCTACAGAACGTATATTTAAATCCCGGCCAAAAGATTCCGGACAGATAACGTGGGGAGAAACAAAGTACAAAGACCATATGAAATGGCTTGCCGATCCTGTGGCCCAGGCCAGTCGCAACCAGAAAATTATAAACATCGTTGATCTACTTTTAACAATTACTACACTTGCTTCTGGAGTTACAGGCGGCATTCAACGCCAGATTGAAGGTACTAATTCAAATAGCATGACGATAAATGATTATATTAGCTACGTGGAATCACAGCGTCCATGGGAGGCTGCCGCCGATCTTGCCACTCCGAAACAACCGAAAATTAAAATGAAAATTTAGTTAATTTTTACTGGTCGCTCTATACGAATAATGTGATTACGTTGTTTTGCATGGCTATTCGCTAGTTGCAAAGCGATCAAGCCAGCCGCCGTCTCAGCTGCATTCTTAATAACTCTGTCAAAAAAAACTGTATGACAATGTTGACATACAATTAACGTATGGTCAGTAAGAATATTCTTCTCGTACGCAATCGGCTCAATTCTCCATTGTTTTCCTGACTTCTATCACCCCATAAACTTCGTGCCTAATTGTTAGCTCTCGGGA
>CAYHQC010000111.1:0-3092 GCA_964358845.1 uncultured Gammaproteobacteria bacterium
TTTCATAAGTTTAATATAAGTTGTAAATCCATTCATATTAACGTATTAGCATGCTAACATGTTAGCATGCTAATACGACGAAGTCAACAAGGGAAATACGGTGGGGAAATGAAAAGAAACGCTTTTGCTGGCAGCAGCAATAAATATGCGTCTCTACTTTCCACCCCAACAAATCCGGTAAGATATTGGATATTTGTTGGAGTGGTGATACATAGCGCAGTTATGCTTGTTACTATTTTCATAATTATTTTCATAATTACACCTTGCGTTATTTTTCTACTTTTTCATTCTGTTTGCTACACCCGCTGCAGCAAGCATTCCAGCGACCAGAGCCATATCTTGTGCAGCTCGTCTACTAGCGACAGGATCGGTTGATAGTAACGCTCGTTCAGCAGCGAGTTGCTTGTTATATTGATCAAGAATGGTCGCATTATCATATTCTGAACTGCTACCTTTTGCAAAATCAAGGCACACGTCGCGTGTGCAAACTTGTTCAACTCCGTATTTTGAACGTAATTGTGACTCTATTCCCTGATTTCGTTGTATTTCGTTCAGAAATGGTTTATTTGCCGCAATATTCTCGGCAGAACGAGCTGCAGTTAGCGACTTCCAACTATGAATATATTTCTCAACACTTCACTTACATTTTTCATATTATTCACCCCCTTTCATACAATTTTTTTATTCATCACCTGCCACCGAGCAGTCTTTGTCTTAATGTTGTCGGTTTTGTAAACGACTTCATTTCTATGAAGCCATCACGAACCGCGCTTATTCCATCGCCGACGACTTCACCCGATGATTTATCTAACAACTTGAATGTGTCTACATTTCCTGCTGTTTTTATATCTACCTTTTTCGAACCGAGCCTGTCCAGAACTGGACCGGCTACCTGTTTTATAAAAATTTCTCTAATAATATTCATGCGTATCACCTCCTTTCTCGCCACAGGAATCCATTCCTGCGTACGGAAAAGAGGAAAAGAGAGTAAATGCCTTAGAGAAGAGAGAAAACGGTTTTCGCCTTAGCCGCGTGCACGAATTAGATGCGGCTATGATGGTACGAAGAAGCCCCAGACGTGCTGGCTGATAAGGAGAAAGATTGATTACTTTTTTTTATTAATTTCATAAGTTTAATATAAGTTGTCTATCCATTCGTATTAACATATTAGCATGCTAACATATTAGCATGCTAATACAACGAAGTCAACAAGGGAAATACGTGGGAAATATATTTGAAACAACTGGTTTTTTTGAGTTTAGAGTATGTGTGGATTTTTGAGACCTATCGATTTTCCGGTAGAGAAGTGAGTCTTTGGAGTATGAGAGTCTTTAAATTTAATTGGCACTAATCTATCGGCCATGAGTTTGTATCCTCCCATGCCGTTATTGAGCCACAGCGCCACACGTGTGATGGTAGCTGTCGAAACTTTCAGCTTTTCTGCTATGGCTGTATATGGTTTGCCTTGGACAAGAAGCTTTACCACCTGCCAGCGATTGGCGAATTCATTGAGTTCAGACATGGTCAAGAGATCGCGAAAGAAATTTTTGGCTTCGTCTTTATTTTTAAGAGAAAGAATTGTTTTAAAAAGTTCGGTATGTGCCTCTGTCGGATACGAAGATGGTGTACCTGTGGAGAATGAATCCATGTGAAACTTTTTCATATAGCATCATGCTAACCTGTTAGCATGATGAAGTCAACACGAGGGAATGTAGATTTATCATATTCATTACGGAATAGGTGTAGCGGTGGGCTTGAGGATAATCGTTGGTTTTGGCGTTATTTTTGGTGCGGCACTTTCTGTGCTCGTTGGCCCGCCTTGACTCGGCGAGGCAGGTAAAGGAGCGAGGGTGACTGTTGGTGTGACGTTTCCTGATAGGTTGCCTAAATCAAGGATACGCAACGCTGAGACATTGCTATCGTTTTTAGGATCAGGCGTTGCGATAAGGTGCACTGAATCGCCAATGGCCATTTTAGAGAAACCACTTTTGACGATGCCGTCTACAGGAGTCCAGCTGAAAGCTTTTGTCGTTTTTTCGATATCTGCAGTTATTGTTTTCCCATCAGAAGTACGTACCGTGATAGCGAATCCTTCGCGGTCAATATCCATGATGGTGCCGATTATCCTTGTCAGCACTTTATTGCTTTCAATAAATATAAATTTTGCTTTCAGTAATTCAAGTGTCGTGTCGTAGGATCCAAATACCGTAACGCGATCATTTTTTCCGAGGTCCTCGATAGTGAGGCTTGTACGTTTGCCGTTTATAATTTGAGCGACTTTCATTTCGTCTTCAAATTCAATTTTGTAGTTTTTTGTCGTCGTTTCAAGCATTGCTGAACTTATCGATACAGAAGTAATTGTGCCGGAGAGCGCTCGCGTTACGACGTCTCGAAGTTCTGCTACTTTGGTCGCTAATCGTTCTTTAAGATCCTCAAGATTACTTTGGGTTGTGGGTTTGACTGTCGGACTGGAAGTGGCAGTTGCCGCCAAACTAGGATTTATAGATGCCGTGAAAAGAAAAATCATTGTAACGAGTGGGATGGTGTGCCGTATATTCATAGATTAGAGTGAAACCGATGTATAGAATACAGTAATTGTTTGTGTTTGGACAGTTGAATCAGCGTGGCTTGTGACAATGATATCGTTTTTCCCCTCAGAAAGTATAATCTTTGTCGCAAACGCGCCTTCATCATTGGCAACTACCACCGTTTCTCTCTCTAACGTCTCCACGACCACGATTGCACGCGGCTTGGTTTTTCCTGAGACCAGTGTTTCACTTCGTGTTTCTACAGAATCAGCAAGTGGTGCTTCTATAGTTAATGTCTCATCTATTTTTTCCGGAGTCGGGGTTGGAGTGACTGTGGATTGAGACGTAAAAAATTTGGGCCATGAAAATTTTGGCATGCTAAACGATGGAAAAGATTTTATAAACGTGGGTCCCAAAAAGACTAATCCTGTCAGGATCAGTCCGACGCCAAATCCGATGATAGTTGCCAGCAATGCGTCTTTATTCATAATGATAACTTTCCGTTCCAGTACGACGCTTCAAAGTGCACCAATGTTTTATACGGTGTTGCCTAGCATACCCAAA
>CAYHQC010000112.1:0-3060 GCA_964358845.1 uncultured Gammaproteobacteria bacterium
TGCAAAATATGATTTATGCGCCTCTCTTTTTTCTTTTTGCGTTCCAATATGGCGGATTCAAGTTTTTAATTCAAACAATTGCCGGTGCTCTCACCAGCTTTATCGGATTAAACAGTGAATTTATTCTTACCAAAAATGCTGATCGTATTTTTGCATCCCTTACCGAAAATTACGATTACTTCCCGTGGATGAGTTTAAACGCCTATAACCTCTGGTGGATCGTCACAGGGGCCAAGGGGATGGCAACGTCAGACAAATTAAGTGTTATCGGCATGGTAAACGCAAAAACAGTAGGACTTTTGACTTTTAGCAGTTTTTATCTTTTTGCGACACTAAGACAAATAGTTTCTGGATGGTGGATTTCAAAAGATAAACCGCGAATGCGTGGTGATAAAATTTTTGCAGCTCGCTTCCCGAGCTTTACAGGGAAAAATATAATAAATAACGAAACTGTTGCGAGCAGCGGAGCAAAAAAATTTTATTACGAGCAGTCGCACATAATGAAGGTCTTTCTTGAAGGCCTCATCATCGTCAATGCAGCCTTTTTTCTCTTCCAAACCCAATCACATGACCGATACGCATTCCCGCTTTCCGTATTTCTCCTTCTCTGGGCCCCATTTTTTACTACGAACTACGAACCATCAACTTCAAACCATCGTCGCCGATTCTTTCTATTTTCTATTTTCTACTTACTCTTTACTATTTTTTATTTCTACAATCTCCACACCGCGCTTATTATTAATTATCCCAATAATGGTATTCCCTTTTTGTCGCTATTGACCCAGCCATTTTTCACCATCAGTACGTCGTATATTCTTCTTGGTCTCTTTGGCGTATTTCTTTTTACCCTCATCAGATCTTCAATATTTAGCATTTGGCATTTAGCATTTAGCATTATTCTGGTTGTAGGAGGCATTTTCTTTCTCAATCTCCCGTTGTTCACAAAAAAGCCTGTATCTTTAACAAAACTCACCCCTTTTATAAGTGAACAAGCCTATGGTACAAGGCAGACTGACAAGACAGTCCAAAGCTCATTTGGCGGACCAAACAAATGGACGCGATTATCCGTCCAATATGCGTTTTATAAACATGGTCTTGGGTCGCATGCCAATTCCAAATATACGTATTCTCTCAATAAAAACTTTTCCCGATTTGAAACAGATTATGGTATAGATACAGAATCAGGGACAAAAGCAAGTGCTCTATTTGAAATCTATGGGGATGACACCCTTCTTTTTCGTTCAGAAAAAATGGGAAGATTTGACCTCCCGCGACATGTCAGTGTTGATATTGCAGGTGTTAAAAATCTCACCCTAAAAACAAACGATGCAGGAGATGAAAACTATGATGATCATACGGATTGGCTCAATCCTCAATTATTTCCATAATTGAGGATTAGTTAATGAGTTACGTAGGTAATTAGATAGAGAAACATAACAAGCGCGGGGAGGAACAAAATTATTGCAGCTCGCTTCCCGAGCTTAGTAATAAACGATAGTAAACAGGCTACACTGTTGCGAGCAGCGGAGCAAAATAATTTTATTACGACCAAAGCGCATATTATGAAAAATATTGAAAAAATAATCGGAATTATTTTTCTCCTTTTTGCCATAGGATTTAACCTGTGGACATATCGATTAGAACCTACGGCGAAACTGGATCCGAATGATAATACCTTTCAATACGCACTTATTGATAGGACAAACCAAATATGGGACTTTGCAAACAAAACTTGTTCATCCAAATTTGGATATTGGGATTTGATCCGCCAGCTGGCGGATGTGATTTGCCACCAGAGTTATCTGGTGGATCACTGGGTCCCCAACTGGGCGCAAGGGTATAACCTCCCCTATTACTACACCCACGTTCCGCAAATAGTAATCGTTGCTTCTCATCGATTATTTTCTTCTCTGTTTTCTGTTCACTATTCACTATTTACTTACTATCACATCGTCATCTACCTTCTCCTCTCCCTCTTTCCCCTTTCTCTCTTTCTTGCACTTCGTATTATCAATCTCTCTTGGATCACTGCGGGCATTGGCGCTCTTATCGCCTCACAAATCTCTACAGATGGATTGTATGGACTGGATCCTGCATCATTTCTCTTTCGAGGATATGGATTATCGAGCCAACTCTTTGCCATGATCTGGCTGCCATTAACATTAGCATACGCATGGCGATTGTTTTCACCAAGTAACGAAGTAACGCATAAACGAAGCTTCGTGCCAGCCATACTGGCACTTTCTGCCACTACTGCCGGCCATTTGGGTATCGGTATCATCGCATTTATCAGTGTGGGATTGATCGGCATTTCTTCATGTTTTTCTTCTTTAGGTAACCTAGGAAACCTAAGCGACCTAAGTCGCCTATTCTTTAAAACTCTAAAAAAATTATTGCTCCTTTATGGAGGAGTCTTATTGTTATTAGGCTACTGGATTATCCCGATTCTTAAAGATGGCAACTATCACAACATCTCGGTCTGGGATCCAATCTGGAAATTTGACTCCTACGGCTATCGGGAAGTGCTCAAAAATCTTTTTAATGGCGACCTGTTTGACTTCGGAAGATTTCCAATATTGACGATCCTTGTGACTATCGGGTTATTTAGTAGTGTCCTTCCAAGATTTAAGAATGAAGATATAAGAATTAAGAATAATGAAAATTCAACAACCTTAAATCCTAATTCTTACTTCCTATTTCCTTTCGGCGTGTTGTTTATCTTCTGGCTTCTTTTTTACTTTGGCCGCACGACATGGGGAGGACTCATAAACCTTATTCCCAGCATGGAGGAGTTCCATCTTTCCCGTTTCATCGTAGGCCTTCACATCACAGGGCTTTTTCTAATCCCAATTGGAATTGATAAGTTTCTCCCCTCTTTTTACGCGCGTATTCCTAAGTCTATCAGTACTAAACATCTTCTTACTCTTTACTCTTTACTCTTTACTCTTTTACTCATCTTTACAGTCTCCCCCCAAACGCTCCGCTATAGCTCCCACAACGACACGCTTATCAAACAAGCCAATACAAACTTTAAAAAAGTTGAACCAGACGTTTCCCTCT